>JAIOJM010000370.1 GCA_019911785.1 Sulfuricella sp.
CGACAGGGTGGAAAATACGCGCCGACCCTCGGGCGAGTGCGCCAGGCCGGTGCGGGCGATTTTGTGCGAGGCCATGCCGGTCACGTCCCTGGCGCCGAGACGGATATCCCCGCCGGTCGGCTTGATCATGCCGGAAACGGCGCGCATGGTGGTGGTTTTGCCTGCGCCGTTGGAGCCGATGAGGGTGACAACCTTGCCCTGTGGCACGTCGATGGAAATGCCGTGCAGCACTTCTACCTTGCCATAGGCGGCGTGTAAATTTTTGATCTGTAACATTATGGGCCCCTTATGCTGCCTCGGCGCTGCCGCCAAGGTAGGCTTCGATCACCTTCTCGTTGGACTGCACTTCGGCCGGAGTGCCTTCTGCGATTTTCTGGCCGAAATCCAGCACCGACACGGTGTCACATATGCTCATTACCACGTCCATGTGATGCTCGATGAGGATCACGGTGATGCCGTGGTCGCGGATTTTCTGGATCATCCCGATCAGCTCCTTGATGTCCGGAGCGGTCAGACCGGCGGCCGGCTCATCGAGCAGCAGCAGGCTGGGGTTCAGCGCCAGCGCACGGGCGATTTCCAGCAGGCGCTGCTTGCCGTAAGGCAGGTTGCGCGCTTCCTCGTTGGCGAGGTCGGCCAGGCCGACGAACTTGAGCAGGCTGGCGGCACGCACGCGCGCTGCGCGTTTTTCCTTGCGGCAGCGCGGGGTGTGCAGAATGACATCGAGGATGTTGCTGTGATAGGTATGATGCAGGCCGACCAGCACGTTTTCGATCGCGGTCATTTCGCCGAACAGTTGGACGTTCTGGAAGGTGCGCGCGATACCTTCGCCGGCGATGGAGGAGGGCGAGGTGCCGGCAATGGCTTTGCCGTTGAATTCGATTTCGCCTGCGGTAGGGCTGTAGATGCCGGTGAGCACGTTCATCATCGTGCTCTTGCCCGAGCCGTTCGGGCCGATCAGGCCATGCACGGTGCCCTTGGCGATTTCCAGGTTGACTGCGTTGAGCGCCTTCAGGCCGCCGAATTGCATCAGGATGTCGCGCGCTTCGAGCAAGTTGCCCTTGACGGTGACCGGGTGGTCCGGCACCGACCAGACATGCTGGCTGTCGCCGTGCTCGGTGATGATTTCGTGGCGCTGTATCCACTGCGGCCGGTATTTCTGCACGATGCCGCGCAGGAAGCCCATGATGCCGTCGGGCAGATAGTAGACGACGAACAGGATCATCACGCCGAAAATCGTCAGGCGGTGCTCGGTAATGTTTTCCATGAAGTGGCCGAATACGGCCAGACCGATGGTGACGACCAGGGGCAGTGCGACCTGTTTCAGGTTGCGCTGGCCGGTGCTTACGGCAAAAGCCGAATAGGCCACTGTGAACGCGGCGATGCCGATCGCGATGGTGCGGAACAGTTCGATATCGGACAGGACATTGGGCAGCATGACGATGATGATCGCCCCCAGGATCGGGCCGCTTCGTGTTTTGCGCCCGCCCATGATGACCGCGAGCAGGAACAGGATGGTCAGCTCGAAGTTGTAGGTGTTGGGTGAAATGTATTCCTCGGAGTAAGTGAACAGGCTGCCGGCAAGGCCCGCCAGCGCGGCGCTGATCACAAATGCATAAACCTTGTAGGCATACACGCTCACTGCCATGCAGTCGGATGCCACCGGGCTGTCGCGCAAGGCCTCGAATGCCCGCCCAAGATGGGATTTGAGGATGCGCTGCACCACGATGACGGTCAGCACCAGCACCACCAGCACGATGTAGTAGTAGTCGGTGCCGGTAACCTGGTGGCCGAAGAACACCGGCTTGCGTATTGAAAGTCCGAGTGGCCCGTTGGTGAGGAAGGTCATTTCGTTGATCATGATCTGGATGATGGTGCCGAAAGCCAGGGTCACCATGGCCAGGTAGGGGCCGCTTACGCGCAGGGCGGGCAGCGCCAGGATGGCGCCGAACATGGCGGTGACGGCGATGCTCGCCGGTACCGCGAGCAGGAACGGCACGCCGAGCTGGAAATTGAGCACCCCGGCGGTGTAGGAGCCGATCCCGAACAGCGCGGCATGGCCGAGCGAAACCTCGCCCACATAACCCACCACGATGTCGAGTCCGAGCAGCAGGATGGCGAAGATCCCGATGATCACCATCAGATGGATGTAATAAGGGTTCGGCCAGATGTAGGGCAGTGCCGCAACTGCGGCCAGAGCCAGAATAATGGAGATTTTCTTGATTGCGCCCATGCTATACCTTCTTGATTTCCGATTTGCCGAACAGGCCGGCCGGTTTGACTGCCAGCACCAGCAGCAGCAGCACCAGACCCGGTACGTCCTTGTAACCGGTGGAGATGTAGTACCCGGTCGTGGTTTCCGCAATGCCCAGCAGCAGGCCGCCGGCAATCACGCCCATGCCGCTGTTGAGGCCGCCGATGATGGCTACAGCGAAAGCTTTCAAGCCCAACACCACGCCCATGGTGGCGCCAGTGAGTGTCAGCGGGGCTACCAGCACCCCGGCAAACGCCGCCGTCATGGAACTCAAGGCATAGGAAAAGGTGATCACCATGCCGGTGTTGATGCCCATCAGGCCGGCGGCGTCGCGGTCGTTGGAGGTGGCCACCACCGCCTTGCCATAGATGGATTTGCGGTTGAAGAACTCCACGGCCAGCATGATGGCGATTGCGCCGACGACGACCAGTATTTCCATCGGCAGCACTCTTACACCGAGGAAATTGAGCGGAGACGATGGGAGCGGGGAGGGAAACTTCAGGTCGTCGCGGCCCCAGATATTTTCCGCAACGTTCTTGAAAATGATGGCCAAAGAAATGGTGGTCATGATCCAGCCGAATTCGGACTTGGTCTTCAACGCGGGCAGCACGCCGACACGTTCGACCACGATACCTTGCAGCGCGCCGAAAATCAGGACGATCGGGATCATCAGCCAGTAGCTCATGTGGCCGACCAGAGTGAGGCCAACCAGGGCGCCCAGCATCAATGCCTCGCCCTGGCCGAAATTCAGGGTGCGCGAGGTGGCGAAAGTCAGTTGGTAGCCGAAGGCAATCACGGCGTAAATCATGCCGAGCGATATGCCGCTTACAATGAGTTGCGAGAGGATTTCCATGGGAACCGTTCCGTCGAGTATGAGCCGGGGCTGCCCCCGGCTCATGTGCTAGTGCTAAAGGGCTGCGCGCTTACGACTTCTTGGCGGGGGCTGCCTTGCCCTTCACCTTTTCACGCACTACCTGGCCCTTGTCCGACTCGTAGGCGTAAACCACGCGACCGTTCCTGACTTCGCCCATCACCGGCATGTTGATGGTGATGGCCTCATGGTCGTCATGAGTATAAGGGTGGTCATAGGTGGTGATCACGCCATCCACTTTCTCGTTCAGGTTCTCCAGCGCTTCGCGGATCTTCACGCCATCGGTGCCGCCGGCCTGCTTGATCGCGGCTGCCAGGATGTACATCGAGTCATAGCCCTGCGCGGCGGAAACCGGGGAAGCGATGCGATCGATCTTGTAAGTCTTCTGGTAGGCTTCGATGAAAGCCTTGCGCTTGGGCGTGTTGGGCTCCTGGATGAAGGTTTGCGGCATGCGCGCGCCATCGCTGTTCTTGCCGGCATTGTCGATGAAGTTGCCCATCGACAGCGTCCAGCTGCCGATCATCGGCACTTTCCAGCCCAGTTTTTCCATGCCGTTGGCGATCTGCGCCAGCTCAGGCCCGATGGCGTAGGTCAGAATCGCCTGAGCGCCGGCTTCCTTGGCCTTCAGCAACTGGGCGGTCATGTCCACGTCCTTGACGTTGAATTTCTCCACCGCGACCGGCTTGACGTTCTTGGCGGCCAGCGCCTTTTCCAAGTCCTCGCGGCCAAGCTGGCCGTAGTTGGTGGAATCGGCCAGGATCGCCACTTTGGTGAATTTTTGCGTGTCGATCGCTTCCTTGACGATCAGCGCGGACTGGATGGCGTCGTTGGCCGAAGTGCGGAAGACGTAGTTGTCGGGATATTGGGGCGGCAGGAACTGCTTGGTGACGATGGAGCCGGTGGCCACGTTGTTGAGCACAGGTATCTTGGCTTCCTGGTAGAAACGCTGCGAGGCCAGGGAAACGCCGGTGTTGATGTAGCCCAGGGTGGCGATGACGTGCTCCTTGTTGATGAGTTCCTGGGCGACCTGCACGCCGCGCTCATTTTTGGCTTCGTCGTCGCGTTCGATCAGCTGGATCTTGCGCCCGAGAACGCCGCCTTTCTTGTTGATTTCGTCGGCCGCGAGCTTCACGCCGTCGCGCATGCTGGCGCCCATCGGCGAGGAACCGCCGGTGAACGGACCGGAAAGGCCGATCTTGATCGGTTCTGCCGCAATCGTCGCGGTGGAGGCGCACAGCGCCAGCGCTGCTGCCAATGCCTTAATCCTGATATTCATAAGGTGAGCTCCTTGAATGTTGATTGAGATGCCAAAACAGCTAAATGCAAATCGACCGCGCCTTTCATTCTACCCTGCTTACGGCTGATTTTTCATATTATGAAAAACCGTGCTGCAGTGTGGAATACTGTACCCGATAAATTTACCGGTTTCAAGAATATATTTAAGCCGCAAGAACTGCCAACTACATGAATATTATTGTTTTCTAATGCACCATGTGATTATGTGTCTTATATATCTTATAAATCATATGTTTTGTCGCCGACCAGTACGACCAGAACACGATAAGGGCCATGCGCTCCGAGCGTGACGGTCTGTTCGATGTCCGCGGTACGCGAGGGCCCCGATATGAAATTGACCGCGCGCGGCGGCTGTTTGCATTCGCGACGCAGGAGATCCCAGGCGTCTTCCATCGACGCGACGATGCGGCCTGTTGCCACTATCGCAACATGGGTTTCCGGCAGCAGGCTGACGCTGGGCGGCGTTTCCGGCCCGGACAGCATCATCAGGGTGCCGGTTTCGGCAATGGCGCAAAAGGCGCCGGTAACGCCAAGCAGGTCGCGGTCATTCGCCGGCCGTGCCTCGATGTCCAGCCCCGCGCCATGCCACGGCAAATCTGCCAGAGCCGGCCAGCATACGCCCTGGCTGGGCAAACCGCGTTCAGCGAGATGGTGCGCGAGCATCGCCGGAACGTCCGCCATGCTGGCGGCTTCCATTACATCGCTGGAGAGCATCAGGGCGCGCTCCTTGAAGTGCGCCACCGGGTTATCCAGCCGGGGCGGTGCCGGCCCGCGCGCATGAGTGGCAAGGCAGGTGTCTATTTGCGCTGCATCGCTGCGGCCGAGGGCCTTGCCGATCCGTGCCAGAATTCTGTCCCGGGCGCTCATGGTCGTTTTCCTTGATGGTAGAGTTCGCGAAAGGTTTTACCCACCGGGGCCGGCATGTCGCGGCCATCGGTCCAGCCGCTTGCGCCGGGCAGGCGATGCAACAGTCCATCTGCGCCGCCGGCATATTTCAGTGCGCGGACTGCGATTTTCGTCGCCAGGGCATAGACGGCCGGGTGTCGCGCCATCCATGACCAGAGCCTGAGAGCGACCCGCTCCTGCCACGGTTTCAAGCCCCGCTCCGCCAGCTTTTCGCGCAACTGGCGCAACAGGTCAGGCAAGGGGATTTTTACCGGGCAGACCTCGCCGCAGGCGCCGCACAGGGTGGAGGCGTTGGGCAGGTCGGGCGCATTTTCCAGGCCGACGAAAGTCGGCGTCAGGATCGAGCCCATCGGCCCCGGATAGACCCAGCCATAGGCGTGGCCGCCGATGTTCTGATAAACCGGGCAATGGTTCATGCAGGCGCCGCAGCGGATGCAGCGCAGCATGGGCTGCAATTCACCGCCCAGCAGGCTGCTGCGGCCGTTGTCCACCAGGATGATATGAAAATGTTCGGGGCCGTCGTGGTCGGCGGCGCCTTTGTTGCCGGTCAGTACCGACACGTAATTGGTGATCGACTGCCCGGTGGCGGAACGGGGCAGCAAACGCAGCAGGGTGGTAACGTCTTCCAGCGTCGGCACCACTTTCTCGATGCCGGTGATGGCGACATGCACCCGCGGCAGCGTGGTCACCAGGCGGCCGTTGCCTTCGTTGGTGACGATCAGGGCCGAACCGGTTTCCGCAATCAGGAAATTCGCGCCGGAAATGCCCATGTCGGCGGATAGAAACGCCGGGCGGAGTATCTCCCGCGCCTCGCGGCACAGCTCGGCAATGTCGGTTTTGCGCGGCCGCTGGTGTTTTTCCGCGAACAGGTCGGCAACCTCCTCCTTGCTTTTGTGCACCACCGGCGCAACGATGTGGGAAGGCGGTTCGTGGGCGAGCTGCAGGATGTATTCGCCCAGGTCGGTTTCGACTACCTCGATGCCCTGGCTTTCCAGCGCCTCGTTCAGGCCGCATTCCTCGCTTACCATGGACTTGGATTTGGTCGCCTTGCGCACGCCGTGCAGGGCGGCGATTTCAGCGACGATACGGTTGACGTCCGCGCCGGTCTCCGCCCAGTGGACTGTGGCTCCGCGCGCGGTGGCTTGTCGCTCGAAATGCAGCAGCCACTGGTCCAGGTTGTGCAGCACGCGGTCGCGGATCGCCGCTGCCGCCGTGCGGCTTGCCTCGAGATCGGCAATTTCGCCGATCACCGCGGCGCGCCCGCCGACGAAACGGGTTTGCAGGCGCGACAGGGCCTGCTGGAGATTTTCGTCGTTCAGCTTTTCGCTGACATAACGCTTGAAGTTGATGGAGGCGACTTGCATCATGCCTCCCCTTCGGGGCCGGCCAGCACCTCGGCCACGTGCAGCACCCTGGTCGTATGGTTGCCGCGGCGGCGCAGCCGGCCCTCGATGTTGAGCAGGCAGCCAAGGTCGCCGCCGGCGATGGCGTCGGTGCCAGCCGCCTCGATGTGGCTGCATTTGTTGTCCGCCATGCGCGTGGACAGGTCGCCGAACTTGACCGAGAACGTTCCGCCGAAGCCGCAGCAGGTGGTGGATTCGACCATTTCCGTCAGGGTGACGCCGGGCATTTTGGCCAGCAGGGTGCGGGGCTGGCTTTGCACGCCCAGTTCGCGCAGGCCGGAGCAGGAATCATGGTAGGTCAGAGTTCCCTGGAAGCGTCCGGGAACCTCCTCCAGCCTGGCTACGTTGACCAGGAAATCCGTCAGTTCGTAGGTGCGCTGGCTGAGTGGGGAGATCCTGGCCAAAACAGCGGGATCGTCGCGGAACAGTTCGGGATAATGTACCCGGATCATGGCGGCACAGGAGCCGGAAGGTGCCACGACGTAATCGCACCCTTCGAATTCGCCGAGGAATTTCAGGGCCAGCGCCTTGGTCGCCTCCCTCTCGCCGGAATTGTAGGCGGGCTGGCCGCAGCAGGTTTGATTCTTGGGTACGACTACTTCGCAGCCGGCAGCTTCAAGCAGTCTGATTGCAGCGAAGCCGATGCCGGGGCGCATCGCGTCGACAAGGCAGGTGACAAATAAGCCCACGCGCATTGTATTATCTCCTTGGGACAACAGTGTCTTAACGATTGGTAAATATTTTGCATAATGATCTAATGTTTCATATGATGCAACGACAGTACAACAGAAATCTGGGTGAATCCGGTTTGAGAGGATAAGAAATTGTGAGCGAAATTGAATCCAAATCGTCGATACAGGTTATCGACCGAATGATGAAGCTGCTGAACGTATTGGCGGCCCACGCCGAGCCCATCGGCCTGAAACAGATGGCGATACGGACCGGTTTGCATCCATCCAGTGCCCACCGCATTCTTGGCGTAATGGTGGAAAAAGGATTTGTGGAGCGAGTGGAACCCAGCAGCTATCAGCTGGGTATCAAGCTGTTGGAACTGGGTAATCTGGTCAAGGATCGCCTCAATGTTCGGCAGGTTGCTTTGCCTTTCATGCAAAAACTACGCGACGAACTTGATGAGACTGTAAACCTGACGCTGCGCCAGGGGGACGAGATCGTGTATGTTGAGCGCGTGTCGGGAGGCAAGTCCATGATGCGTGTCGTGCAGGTGGTCGGAGCCCGGGCGCCGCTCCATATCACGGCCGTCGGCAAAATATTCCTCTCCCAGGATGGCCCGCATGGCTGCGAGGAATATGCCGAGCGAACCGGCATGCCGGCATTCACCAAGAACACCATTACCTCGGCGCAGAAGCTTGCAGAGGCGGTCAAGGGAGCGAGCCGGGACGGGTTTGCCATCGACGACGAGGAGGCGGAAAAAGGCGTCTGCTGCATCGGTGCCGGCATCTTCGATTCTGCCGCTAAGGTGGTGGCCGGTTTGTCCGTGTCGGCGCCGGCCGATCGCGTGAATTTCAAGTGGGCCGACAAGGTCAAGGAAACCGCCGACGAAATCTCCCGGGTCTTGGGCTACCGCGGATAAACCTTGTGGCCCGCCGGTCAGGCGGGAGGATCAGCGGGCAGTGTGGCAAAGCGCATCGACAAATCCACCGCCTTGATGTCCTTGGTCAGGCTGCCGACGGAGATGCGGTGCACGCCGGTTTCGGCCACGGCGCGCACTGCTTCCAGGGTAATGCCGCCGGAAGCCTCCAGTTCGGCTCTTGATCCAGCCAGCTTTACCGCTGTGCGCATGGTTTCCAGGTCGAAATTGTCGAGCAGGATCAGTTCCGCGCCTGCTGCCAATGCCTGTTCCAGTTCGTCCAGGCTTTCCACCTCGATCTGAATCGATACGCCCGGCGGCGCAATCTTCGCGGCCTGCGCCAGCACCTCGTGGATGCTGCCTGCTGCCATGATGTGGTTTTCCTTGATCAGGATGCCGTCGTAAAGTCCCACCCGCTGGTTTTTCCCGCCGCCGCATTGGACCGCGTATTTCTGCGCAACACGCAGGCCGGGCAGGGTTTTGCGGGTGTCCATGATGCTGGCGTGGGTGCTCTTGACCGCTTCGACATACTGCCGCGTGGCGGTGGCCGTGGCGGACAGGGTTTGCAGGAAGTTCAGGGCCGGGCGCTCGGCGCTGAGCAGGGCGCGGGCATTGCCGCTGATTTCCGCCAGGGTCTGCCCTGCGGCAACTGCCTCGCCGTCATGGGCGAACCATTTGATTTCCACCTGGGCGTCCAGCCTGCGGAAGCAGGCTTCGAACCATGCTGTGCCGCAGAGTACCGCTGCTTCGCGGCTGATGATAGAAGCGCGGGCGGTCTGCACCGCCGGGATGAGCTGTGCGGTCAGGTCGCCGCTGCCGATATCCTCGGCCAGTGCAGCTTCGACGTTGCGCTGGATAGCCTCAGTGAACAGGGCGCTGGAAGCGCTCATTTGGCGGGCAACATTTCAGAAATCTTCTGCACGTACTCCGGCGCGTCCCATTCAGCCCCGCCCTGCAGGGCATAGCGGATGTTGCCCTTGGGGTCGACCAGAAAGGTGGAGGGGGCGACGAATACTTTCCACGCAGTGATCGCCTTGCCGTCGCTGTCCATCAGGATGGTGAAATCGGCATGCACCTGGGCGAGAAAATCCTTCACCTCTTTTTCCGTTTCGCCCATGTTGACGGCGAGGATGACGAAGGGCTTGCCGGCCAGCTTGGCCTGGAGCCGCATCATGGAGGGCATTTCCTTGCGGCAGGGCGGGCACCAGGTGGCCCAGAACTGCACCATCACTACCTTGCCGCGGTAATCCTCCAGCTTGATGGGTTTGCCGTTGATGCCGTTCAGTGCCAGCGGCGGAGTGGGGCCGCCTTTCCAGGGTTTCAGATCCTGTGCCTGTGCTGAGGTAAGCAGGAACAGGCAGGAAATGAAAAAAATCAGTTTTTTCATCGGGCAGACTCCAGTTGTTTGATCGCATCCAGTATCAGTTCGGGCAGCCTGTCGGTCATCGCCCTTTCTTCATCCGTGGGATCCTGCACCGCGTAGAAAACCCCGCGCACGTTGGGCAGTACCTTGCTGGCGACCTTGCTGCCGCCACGGGCGAATTCGACCTTGAGATGTTCCAGCCACCACCGTCCGGGGGAGCGCTGGCCCTGATAGATGAACACCGGCAGGG
>JAIOJM010000046.1 GCA_019911785.1 Sulfuricella sp.
ACCAGACAAGTCGTCGTCTACGATGACAGTTTCGGCTCCATGGCAGTGAGGATGTGGTGGCTGTTGCGCTGGCTAGGCCACGATGCCGTCGCCCTGCTCGATGGCGGTATACCCATGTGGATGCGGCTGAAGCTGCCTGTCACCACCGATCTGCCCGAAATCATTCCGACCCAATTCATTCCCCGTCTGCAGAACTCGATGTGGGCAGACGTTGCCGAAGTGGACCAGGCCCGGCAGGACCGCAACCGGTTGATCGTCGATGCCCGGCCGGAAGATCGCTTCAGCGGCGAACGCGAACCGCTGGACAAGGTCGCCGGTCATATCCCCGGCTCCATCAACTGGACTTTCGAAGAAAACATCGATTTCGACGGCACCTACCTGTCCGCAGAGGAGCTGCGCACCGCCTATCTTGATCTGCTGCACGGCATTCCGCCGGAGCAGGTGATCCACTCTTGCGGCTCCGGCGTGACCGCCTGCCACAACATCCTGGCCATGGAATTTGCCGGGTTGCCGGGGGGGAAGCTCTATCCCGGCTCGTGGAGCGAGTGGATCACCGATACGTCCCGCCCGGTCGCCACAGGAGAATGAAATGAAACCGATTCGAATCAAAACCAACTGGTTCAAGAAAGACGGTCAACCGAGGGACCCCGCGGAAACCGCCTCGGTTCTGGCCATGGTTCTGTGGCGCATGGCGGACAGGTTCACCGTCAACCTGTCAAAAGCCGATTACGACATCATCACGCCCCAGCGCGGTTTTGTCCTGATGGCCGAGTTCCTCGCCTTCGAAGTACAGTACGCCGACCGCCTCGCCTACAATCGTATCGACGATGCAACGCGCACTGCCTTCATCCAGGCGCTGGCCAAGCGATTATCCGAAATGATGGAAGAAAACATCCTCGAAATCGCGCCGAACAACGACGAAGCTTACGATTACAAGGCCGGCTTCATCGACCTGCTCAACCGTCGGCTGGTGGATTACGCCACCTTCGACCTGGTTGACGAGAAGCCCTCTTTCGCCACGCTGCGCTACCTGGGCAACTGCATCCGCGAGGTCATGGATAAGCGTGACCAGCCGTGGATCATCGACCAGATCATGGAAATCGAATCGCCGGAGGCGGTAGAAACCATCAAGAAAACGATGCGCGGCCTGCTGGAAACCGAAGAAGAGTATCCCCCTCTACCGCCTCGGTAAAAAACTCTCCGAATAGTGAATAGTCAGTCACGTTGAATTTGCGCGATGTGGAGCGACCTCCAGGTCGCGAACCACCGAATTCGCGACCTGGAGGTCGCTCCTACGCACCGCTGCTTCATATTGACCGACTAGCTCGGATCCTGGTATTCCCCCTCCAGCAGCTTGGCTTGCGCTGCCGCCAGGCGCGCGATCGGCACGCGCGGGCCGGAACAGGACACGTAGCTGAGGCCGATGTGGTGACAGAAGTGGATCGAGCCGGGATGCCCGCCATGCTCGCCGCAGATCCCCATCTTGAGATCCGGGTTGGTCTGGCGCCCCCTTTCTACCGCCATCTTCATCAGCTGCCCCACTCCCTTGATGTCCAGCACCTCGAACGGATTGTCCTGCAGGATGCCGGTCTCGTTATAAGCCGGCAAAAACTTGTTTTCCGCATCCTCGCGGCTGAAGGAAAAAGTGGCCTGGGTCAGGTCGTTGGTGCCGAACGAGAAAAACTCCGCGGTTTCCGCCATGCGTCCGGCGCGCACGCAGGCGCGCACCACTTCGAGCATGCTGCCGAACTTGAATTTCACGTTGATGCCATGGGTCAGTTCGACCACCTTGTGGATGCGCTGGACATAGCTGTGGATGCGCTTGAGCTCTTCCACCGTAGCCACCTGCGGCACCATGATTTCGGGATAGATTTCGATCCCTTCCCTGGCGCACAGGGCGGCCGCCTCCAGAATCGCCTGGATCTGCATCGAGTAGATTTCCGGATAGGTGATGCCCAGACGCACGCCACGATGGCCCAGCATGGGATTGACCTCCGCCAGAGCCCGCACCTTTTTCAGGATCACCTCTTTCTTGCCGATCACATCCTCTTCCAGGTGCGATCCCTTGAAGGTGTGCAATCCGTCCATCAGCTTCAGCAGGCCGTCGGCGTACTGCTGATAAAGCCTGGGATTGAGCAGCTTGAGAGTTTCAGGCAGCTCTTCCAGGCCCTTGATGGTGTCGCGCAAATGATGCAGGTGAGCGATTTCCAGCTCAAGCTGGGCGGCGGTGGGGAGGAACTCGTGCATCGGCGGGTCGAGCAGGCGCACCGTTACCGGCAGCCCCTTCATAGCCTTGAAAATATCCTTGAAGTCGGAACGCTGGATCGGCAGCAGCCGGTCGAGCGCGGCTTGGCGATCTTCCGGCGTTTCCGCCAGGATCATTTCCTGCACGATGGGCAGGCGGTCGGTGCTGTTGAACATGCGCTCGGTGCGGCACAGCCCGATGCCCATGGCACCGAAGCCGCGCGCTTTGGCGGCGGCTTCCGGCGTATCCGCATTGGCCAGCACCCTGAGGCGCGCGACCTCGTCGGCCCAGGCGAGCAGGGTGGCCATTTCCCCGGAGAACTCCGCCTCCACGGTCGGCACTTCGCCGGCGTAAACGTGGCCGGTGCTGCCGTCGATGGTGATCACGTCGCCTTCGTGCAAGGTGGTGTCTCCGATGATCGCGCTGCGCGCCAGGTCGTTGATCACGATCTGCTCGCAGCCGGAGACGCAGGGTTTGCCCATGCCGCGCGCCACCACCGCGGCGTGCGAGGTCTTGCCGCCGCGGCTGGTGAGGATGCCCTGGGCCTGGAAGAAGCCGTGAATGTCTTCCGGCTTGGTTTCCTGGCGCACCAGGATGATTTTCTCGCCGGTGCGGCCGCGAATTTCGGCGCTGTCGGCGTCGAACACGATCTTGCCGGAAGCCGCGCCGGGCGATGCCGGCAGCCCCTGCGCCAGCGACTTGCCGTGGAAGTTGGGTGACAGCTGCGGCACCAGCAGCTGCTCCAGGATCAAGGGCTCGATCCGCAACAGCGCGCGCTCCTTCGTGATCAGGCCTTCCTGGAACATTTCCACCGAGGTGCGCACCATGGCGCGGGCGTTCATCTTGCCGTTGCGGGTTTGCAGGCA
>JAIOJM010000371.1 GCA_019911785.1 Sulfuricella sp.
TTCGCTGCCCGGCATGAAGTCGAGGTCGAGCAGGCGGCTGCGGAAGAACAGATGCACCTGGCTGATGTGCGGCAGATTGTAGAGCGCGTAGAGGGCGACGATTTCCACGCGGGCGTGCGCCTCCTCCGCGGTTTCGCGCGCCGCCGCCTGAGCCGTGGTTTCGTGGTTTTCCATGAACCCCGCCGGCAGGGTCCACAGCCCGTAGCGCGGTTCGATGGCGCGGCGGCACAGCAGAATCTTGTCCTCCCATTCGGGGATCGCGCCGACGACCATTTTCGGATTTTCGTAATGGATGGCGCCGCAGATGCCGCACATGTGGCGTGGCAGGTGGTCTCCGGGCGGGGTTTTCAGCTCTACTTTGGCACCGCAATGGCTGCAATAATTCATCGTCTGAAGTTACCAAAAAAAGCGGCGGATGGATAGGGGTTGGCTTCTTTCGGCTTTTGCACATTTACTGTGGATAACTCTGTGGAGAACCTGTCTTGATCATCCTTAAGTGTCTTGCAGGAAAGGGATTTTGTTGCGAAGCTCAAAAAATCTCCTAAAAATTAAATGCATAAAATCAACAAGATATGTAAATATGCCATGACATCATGGGCTTAGTCGCCAATGCGCATCCATCCCGTGCAAAGTGTGAATCAATTGCAGCTGACGAGCATGTTTACGTCATTGCCAATGCCTTAATTGGTAAGTGTTTTTTCGGAAGAATAAACTTATTGCGGTAGTTTTTTAGTTCTTCCGGCATTCAAGAAAGCCGCCAGCATGCCGTTAATGCATGCAGATGGCGGGATAAGGCTTCCTCCAGCCCGGTGTCCACCCGGTGAGGATCGGCTGGCGGCTTCGGCAGAAAACCAACAAGACCAGACTATGCGCCTAATGGATTATTCCAAGCTTGTTGACCTGAAAACATCGGGAAGACTGCCATCGCCCAAAGGGGTGGCGCTCGCGGTCATGCAGCTCACTCAGCAGGACGATGTGACAAACCATGAGATCGCGCGGGTCATCAAGTCCGACCCGGCCCTTGCCGCGCGTATCATCAAAGCCGCGAATGCCGCCGACCTGGGAAGGCGGCCGGTGGCATCGGTGCCGGATGCCTTGGTGGTGCTCGGTCTGCCGACGGTCAGGCAGCTCGTGCTGGGTTTCTCGCTGCTGTCCAGTTACCGCGATGGCCAATGCCGGGATTTCGACTACCAGGGTTTCTGGTCGCATTCCCTGGTTACCGCCATTGCGACCCAGGCGATCAGTCTGCGGACCATGGCCGCCTCCCCCGAGGAAACTTTTGTCAGCGGGCTGCTGAGTCGGGTCGGGTGCCTGGCCCTGGCCACCCTCTATCCGGACGGGTATTCGCAGGTGCTCAAGAAGCTGAACGGCGACCCGGTGCAGAAACTGGCGGCCCTGGAACAGCAGGTGTTCGCCATGGACCACAATGAACTGACCGCGGCATTGCTGGCTGACTGGGGGATACCCAAGGTGCTGGTGGAGCCGGCCTATCACCACGAGAATCCGGCGGCCGCCAACTTCGCCGATGGCTCGCGGTCCAGTATCCTGGTGCATTCACTGCATCTCGCATCGCATCTTGCGGACATCTGCCTGGCTCCGGAGAAAGTTCGCCGGGCAATGTTGCCAGGTCTGTTCCGGATGGGAGCACGGATCGGGGTCGAGGCCAATGAAATGACCGCTCTGGGCGATCAAATCGTCAAGGAATGGCAGGAGTGGGGCAGGATACTCGACGTCGAGACCCGCGAGGTGCCGGCCTTCGACGATCTGGCCAGTCCCGGCGCGCCCGGTCCGGAAGCGGCCGGCACGCACCAGGCTTCTGTCACCGCGGTGCCTTGCAAGCTGCGGCTTCTGGTCGTGGAGAACGACCCCGCGCTCAGGCGGGTGCTTGAGAACACCATGGGGGAGGCGGGCCACACCGTGTTCACCGCCAGCGATGGCAAGGAGGGGCTGGAACTGGCCCTGGGGTTGCGGCCCCAATTGATCATCACCGAGTGGGCAATGCCGGAAATGGACGGCATCAGTTTCTGCAAGGTGTTGCGGCAGACCAAGGCCGGCCGCAGGGTCTATGTGCTGATCCTCTCCGACTCGGATGACGACCAGAAACTGATCGAGGCCTTTGAGGCTGGCGCGGACGACTACATCGTCAAACCGTTCGATCCCATGGTGCTGGGCGCAAGGCTGCGTGCCGGGCAACGGGTCATCCAGTTGCAGGACGAGATCGAGCTTGACCGGCAGGATATCCGGCGCATCGCGACCGAACTGGCTGTCTCCAACCGGCGCTTGCAGCAAGTGGCGCTAACCGATCCTCTGACCGGGGTTCCCAACCGGCGTTTCGCCATGGAGCGCCTCGACCAGGAATGGGCTGCCGCCAACCGCAGCGGGCACCCATTGTCGTGTCTGGTGATCGATGTGGACCATTTCAAGCAGGTAAACGACACCTATGGCCATGACATCGGCGACGAGGTGCTGAAACTGACGGCTGAAACGCTCAAGCGTTTCAGCCGCGTCCAGGACACGGTAAGCCGGGTGGGTGGCGAGGAATTTCTGGTCATTTGCCCGGATACCGATGCCACAGCGGCTCACCAATGCGCAGATCGCCTGCGCAAGGCAGTGGCGGCTGCGCCCATGGATGCCGGGGGCTTCACCATCCAGGTCACCATCAGTATCGGGGTGGCCACCAGGGACAAAACCATGGCCGACCCCGATGCCCTGACCAAGCTGGCAGACCGCGCCGTTTACCAAGCCAAGCGCGCCGGGCGAAACCGCACAGTGGCCGGCAAGGCGAGCGGCACCGAGTAAAAAAATTTTGCAACGGGGCTAAAGTCCCTCCGGATTTTGCCGATAAGCTCTCAGCGGCCGCAGTTTCTGGCCTGCCGGTTTGGCCGGAGGATGCGCCAAAGCTGCTGAAGCTGGCGGCATGCACGGATGCAGAGCATGAAAATCGAGCGAGCACAGTTCATCTACCCGGAAGCAACTTTGAAAAGCGAAACCTGACATTGACATGATTCAACGTTCCTGCGCGTTCCTTTAGTTCTCAATTGGTATCCCCAAAGAAACGCGCCCCGGTATAAGGGTAACGGCATCCAGCCGCGCCGCTGCTCCCCCTGCTGTTCCGGATTCAGCCGGACAGAAGGGGTTGTTTTGCCCATTTGTAGGAAAACTTCCTACATTCCGGTTGCGACAGACCTCACAAAAAAATCAGAGCCAGTCCGATTTTTTCCCGCCCGCTTCCGTTTCAGAATGGTTACCAAGGTGAAATCGTTCGGGCCCCCCAACGAGCCAACTGGAATAGGAGGCGCAACATGAACATCGATCAGTTGATGGGTGAAATCAAGGAACTCAATCTCAGCTTCCTGCTGCTGGCGCAGCAGATGCTGCGAGAGGACAAGGACTCCGCAATATACCGTCTGGGGATCAGCCAGGATCTGGCAGGCATCCTCGAACATCTGACTCCCGGGCAGATCCTGAAAATGGCCGGATCCAATATGCTGCTGTGCCGGTTCCGGTTTGACGATCACCTGATCCTGGACATGCTCGCCGGTTACACCAGGGAACGCACCATGGCGAGCTCACACGCGGCAATCCTCATGGCGGACCAGCCGGTGGAACAGCTTACCTGAGGATGTATCGCGGTTTTGAACACAGTGTTTCTGGAGGACAAAGATCATGCGCAATAAGAGCGTAGTAGCCGAGGCCAGGCAGATTCAGATGGCCGTCGATCTGATCAATCTCGGCGCCAGGTTGCAGGTGCTGGAAGTTGAAACCGCGCTGAGCCGGGAAAGGCTTTTAAAGCTCTACAAGGAAGTGAAGGGTGAATCGCCACCCAAGGGAATGCTGCCTTATTCCACGGACTGGTTTGTGAGCTGGCTACCCAACATTCATTCTTCGCTGTTCATAGACATTTTTCGATATCTCGCCACTCACACGGATGCCAGGGGCATCAATGCCATTGTCAAGAGCTACAAGCTCTACCGGGAGCACGTGGCAGCCAATGGTCTCGAAAACGTGTTGAGCCTGACCCGGGCGTGGACGCTCGTCCGTTTTTTCGATGGGAAATTGCTGCAAACCGCGCCGTGCACCCGGTGCAAGGGCCATTTTGTCGTGCATACCCATAATCTCTATGACAATTTCGTATGCGGACTGTGCCATGTTCCATCCCGCGCAGGCAAAACCAAAAAGTCCATGGCAGTCTTCAACGCCGATCTGGAAGCGGCCTGAAAAGTAGAGGCCGGGATCGCGCCCAACGCCTCACTCAGGGGCAACTTCCCTTCTGTTTCACCGACCTTCAGACCTTCAACACGGAATAGGGGGGCGTTTTTGCCCTTATTCGAAACTTCGGCGCGTTGCCAGCAGCGCTAAGCTTGCTGCACGTATGTTTGCAGCGCTGGCCGGACGTACTCCGCCGGCCGACACCGTTTAATTCTGTCTGATTGGGTATCGCAGAATGCTGGTCATCCTCGGTTACATCATAGTCACGGCTTCCATCTTCGGTGGGTTCGCGCTGGCTGGTGGCCATCTCGCTGCCCTGCTTCAGCCCCTTGAGCTCCTGATGATCGGCGGCGGGGCGGCGGGCGCCTTCGTGGTCGGCAATTCCGGAAAGGCCATCAAGGCCACCATGAAGGCGCTCCCGAGCGTGCTCAAGGGCTCGAGTTACAACAAGGCGCTGTACATGGAGCTGATGGCGCTGCTCTACGAAATCCTGGCGAAAGTGCGCAAGGAGGGGCTGATGTCCATCGAGGCGGACGTGGACAGTCCCAAGGAGAGCGCGCTCTTTTCCAAATATCCCAAGATCCTGTCCAACCACCATGCCGTCGAGTTTCTCACCGATTACCTGAGGCTGATGGTGGGGGGCAACCTCAACGCCATGGAAATCGAGAACATCATGGATAGCGAAATCGAAACCCACCATCACGAAGGCGAGGTGCCCGCCCATATCATCCAGAAAGTCGGGGATGGGCTGCCCGCGTTCGGCATTGTCGCCGCGGTGATGGGGGTGGTGCACACCATGGAATCCGTGGGTCTGCCGCCAGCGGAACTGGGGATACTCATCGCCCATGCGCTGGTGGGGACATTCCTCGGGATTCTTCTGGCATACGGCTTCGTCGGCCCGCTTTCGGGCCGCCTGGAACAAAGCGCCAACGAGGCCACCAAGCTGCTGCAGTGCATGAAAGTGACTCTCCTGGCCAGTCTCAATGGCTACTCGCCGGCCTTGGCGGTGGAATTCGGAAGAAAAGTGCTGTATTCCACCGAACGCCCCTCGTTCAGTGAACTGGAAGAACATGTCAAGCAGAGCAAGAACAAGTAAGCGTCCAGGAGCTGCTCATGGACGATGAATCGAAACGGCCCATCGTCGTCAAGCGAATCACGAAGAAGGCCGGCGGTGGTCATCATGGCGGCGCGTGGAAGATCGCCTATGCGGATTTCGTCACTGCGATGATGGCATTCTTCCTGCTGATGTGGCTGATGGGGTCCACCGCCAAGGGGGACCTGGAGGGCATCGCGGAGTACTTCAAGACGCCACTCAAGGTCGCCCTCGCCGGCGGCTCGGGCAGCGGCGACAGCTCCCACGTCATCAAGGGCGGCGGCAAGGACCTGACGCGTTCGGAGGGGCAGGTCAAGAAAGGCGAGCGGCTGGAAGAGAAGAAAACCATCAATATCAAGGCGGCCGAGGCGGAGGTGTTGCGCAATGAATTACTCAAGCTCAAGGAGTTGAAGTCCAGGCTGGAAAAGGCCATAGAGGCCAACCCGATCTTGCGGCAATTCAAGAAGCAGCTGCTGCTGGATATCACCGACGAAGGCCTGAGGATCCAGATCGTGGATGAGAAAAACCGCCCCATGTTCGCCAGCGGCAGCGCCGAACTGCAACCGTACACCAGGGACATCCTGCATGAAATCGGCCGGACCCTGAACGAAGTGAGCAACAAGGTCAGCCTTTCCGGGCACACCGACGCGACGCCCTATCCTTCTGGCGAAAAGGGCTATAGCAACTGGGAGCTGTCCGCCGACCGTGCCAACGGTTCGCGCCGCGAACTGATCGCAGGGGGGATGGAAGAGGGAAAGATCCTGCGCGTCGTGGGGCTGTCCTCGGCGGTGCTGTTCGACAAGGTCGACCCGTTCAACCCGGTTAACCGGCGCATCAGCATCATTGTGATGAACAAGAAAACCGAGGAAATGATCAGCAGGGATGGCGGTTCTGTCGCAGTGAGCAACGAAACGGGGTTCAGCCAGGAAATGATCGGCCCCGTCAGGAAGCAGTAACCATGCAGATCCGGGCTGCTTTCGAGCGGGCCATGTCTGCAACAAGCCCGGCTAAACTTTCCGCCGATACTGCCGTTAATTACCGAAGCCAGTTGGCAAACCCGCCGTCCAGTCCGACCCGGAAATTCGAGCGCTGCTGCCAACGTTGCCGGAAACCTTATTGCTGCAAAAGGAGATAGTCCATGCTCGAAAATTTCACGATACGCACCCATCTGTTTGTGACGACTGTGCTGATGCTCGGCGTTCTGATCGCAGTATTCGCCTTTGGCGCATTTGCGCTGGACCGATTCAAAGGCGAACTGGATTCGAACCTCGAAAGCTCCAGCCTGTTCATCGAGGCCGTAAACAGCGCAGGAAGCGCCCAGGCCCACTTCAAGATTCAGGTGCAGGAATGGAAAAACATTCTGCTGCGCGGCAGCGATAAGGAAGCCTTCCGGAAGTACGAGGCGCAATTCACGAAGGAGGAGGCCATCACCCAGGAACGGCTGACGCAGCTCAAGGCCATCCTTCAGAAACTGAACATTTCCGGCGCAGAGGCGGATCATGCTGTCAAACTGCACCGCGAACTGGGAGCCAAATACCGTGCCGCCCTCGCCAGCCATGATCCGGCGAACCCGCGGAGTTACAGGCTGGTGGACCAATTGGTCCAGGGCATAGACCGCGAAGCCACGGAAAACATCGATGGCCTGGTCAAGACCATCGTCCAGAAGTCGGCGGATGACATCGCCCGAACCGAAAAGCAGGCAACAGCCCAGTACAGCACCCTGCGATCCAGCTCCATGGCGGTCCTCGTCGTGATCATCGGGCTATCACTTGGCGCTGCGTTTCTCGTGGTCCACGCGGTCAGCGATCCGCTCAGAAGCTTCCGGGACGACATGCTGGAAATCCAGTCGGCGAGCGATTTGTCCCGGCGCGCGCGAGTCCGCGGCAATAACGAGATCGCCCATACGGTGAACGCCTTTAACCAGTTGATCGGCAGCTTTGAAGGAATCGTCGCCCAGGTACGCGGCGACTGCGAGCGGCTTTCCGAAACCGCCACGCAACTATCCGCAACATCCTCCCAGGTGACGCAGAGTTCGCACACCCAGTCGGAGGCGGCGGCAACCACTGCGGCGGCGGTGGAGCAGATCACGGTCAGCATCTCGGCGGTGGCGCAGAGCGCCGAACAGGTCCACCATCTGTCGAAGGAGAGCCTCGAGCGCACCCGGAAGGGAAATGAGAGCCTGTCTGAGCTGGTCGGCGAGGTTCATCTGGTGGAATCGTCGGTCAACGAAATCGCCACATCGGTCAACGAGTTCGTGAAGAGCACCGGGGCCATCACCGGCATGACCAAGCAGGTGAAGGACATCGCCGAGCAGACCAATCTGCTGGCGCTGAATGCGGCAATCGAAGCGGCGCGTGCCGGGGAGCAGGGGCGTGGATTTGCCGTGGTGGCGGACGAGGTCAGGAAACTGGCGGAGAAGTCCGCCCAGTCAGCGAGCGAGATCGACGCAGTGACCCGGGCCCTGGGTGAGCAGTCGGAGCGGGTCGGGAAAGCCATCCAGAAAGGCTTGCAATCGTTGCAATCGAGCCAGGATTACCTGGAGAACGTGGCCTGCGCCCTGGCTCAGGCCAACCAATCCGTCACCCACGCGGCCCAGGGAGTGGACGATATCACCACCTCGGCAAAGGAGCAGACCATGGCGAGCAACGAGATCGCGCGGAACGTGGAGCGGATCGCGCAGATGGCAGAAGAGAACCATGCGGCCAGCGACCAGGCGTCGCAGGCCGCGGCGCTGCTCGAGCAGCTGGCGCGCAACCTGGAAAACGCCGTGGGGCGCTTCAGGGTCAGTTTGGCATGACGATAACGGGCAACGCCGGAGGCGATGGCCGCTACGGCGGGCAATCCAGGAGAGTGGCATGATGCTGAACAAACTGAATTTCGGCCCTCGGCTTTATTTTCTGACCGTCGTCATGGCCATTTTCATAATCGTGATCGGTGTCATCGGGATGCGAGAACCATGTCGAAACTGCTGAAAGATGTGGATGCACGCACCCGGCTCGCCGGAACCAACCGGCTGGAGATTCTGCTGTTCATGCTGGGCGCGGATCAGCGAACCGGCCGGCGCGCGTTTTTCGGGATCAACGTGTTCAAGGTGCGCGAGGTGATGCGTCGGCCGGAAATCGTGGCGGCGCCGCAGATGCCGGAGGCCGTGGAGGGAATGATCAGCCTGCGCGGCCGGCTGGTGCCCGTGATCGACCTGGTAAAATACGCTTCGATCGAAGCCGCCGAGCCGCCTGGAATCCTGATCGTCACGGAATACAACAACCATACCCAGGGCCTGCTGGTGGGAGCGGTGGACAACATCCTGCGGCTCGACTGGGCGGCGTTCCAGGCTCCTCCGGAAATGCTGAGGACGCAGATGAGCGGGCTGGTCACGGCGGTCACCGAGTTGCAGGACGGCCGGCTGGTCATGATGCTGGACGTGGAAAAGGTGCTGGCCGAGATCGGCCAGCATGACGACGCGGCGGTTTTGCAGGACATCAAGCCGTTGGCCGGCGAAAAACGCATGGTGTTCTTTGCCGACGATTCCCTGGTGGCGCGCCGGCAGATCGAGCGCACCCTGGATGCGATGAAGCTGCGCCACAAAAGCGGCAGCAACGGCAAGGAGGCGTGGCATGAACTGCGCCGGATCGCCGATGAGGCCGAGGCCTCGCGCACTCCGTTGCGGAACATCCTCGGCGTCGTGCTGACCGACGTGGAAATGCCGGAAATGGACGGCTACATGCTGACCCGGCTCATCAAGGGCGACAGCCGTTTTGCCGGCATCCCCGTGATCATGCATTCGTCGCTGTCCGGCGCTTCGAACCGCGAACTGGGTGCCTCGGTCGGGGTGGATGCCTATGTTCCCAAGTTCGATCCGCAGCGGCTGGCAGGAACGCTGGAACGGCTGCTGGGGTCAGGCGTCGAACACCAGGAATCAGGGAACAGCGGTGCGGTCGAGGCTACGCCGCATCTGATACCTGATTCCTGAATGAAAGGACCGTGATGGATATGCACGAAATCGAATATGCGGCGCTGGCCGCGCAAACCGGCGAAGCGGTCGGCGACAGCCTGCTTGATGTGGTGGATGCGCGCACCCGGCTGGCTGGCTCCAACCGGATGGAAATTTTGCTGTTCTCCCTGGGTACCGGGGAGAGTTTCGGGATCAACGTGTTCAAGGTGAAAGAGGTTTGCAATGCGCCCGTCCTCACCAGGATGCCGAACATGCCCCGCGGCGTGCAAGGGATCGTTTCGCTGCGAGGCCACATCATCACGGTGATCGACCCGGGAGAATTCATCGCCCTGGGCGGCAGCCGCCAGCAGACAGGGGCGAACCTGATCGTGACCGAATACAGCAGGCACACGGTGGGTTTCCTGGCGCATGGCGTGGACCGGATCATCCGGGTGGACTGGGAAAGGGTGAAGGCGCCGGAGGCCATGCTGACGGGCGGCGGCAGCCTCATCACCGCGATCACGGAAATGCCGGATGGCAGGTTGGTGTCGATTCTCGATGTCGAGCAGATTCTGGCGGACGCCTTCGGCGAAACGGTGGTGGCCGACCTCGGCCGGATCGAGGGGGCAGCGGGGACGTGCGTGTTCTTTGCCGACGACTCGGTGGTGGCGCGCAGGAAAATCGTCGAGGTGCTCGACCAGCTCGGCCTGCAACACCAGCACGCGACCAACGGCCGCGAGGCCTGGGAAAGGCTCCTGGCGCTGGCGGACCAGGCGGGGCAGGAAGGCGTGCGGGACAGGATCGGACTGATCCTGGTGGATGCCGAAATGCCCGAAATGGACGGCTACGTGCTGACCCGGAACATCAAGGCCGATCCGCGTTTCGATGGCATCCCGGTGGTCATGCACTCGTCCCTGTCCTCCAGCGCCAACCGCGCCATGGGGCAAAGCGTGGGAGTGGATGCTTACGTTGCCAAGTTCGATCCGGCGGCGCTGGCTGCGGCGCTGCGGCCGCTCTTGAGAGGATAGGTGGAACAGGATGTTTTTTGAAAATGGAAAGTGTCGGAGGTTGGAATGGCTGATGCGAACATGAAATTTCTGGTCGTCGATGATTTCTCGACGATGCGCAGGATTGTCCGCAACCTGCTGAAGGAACTGGGTTACAGCAATATCGAGGAGGCCGAGGACGGGCTCGACGCCATGCAGAAGCTGAATGGCGGGAATTTTGATTTCGTCATCTCCGACTGGAACATGCCGAACATGGACGGTCTGCAACTGCTCAGATCAATCCGCGCCAGCAGCCAGCTGAAAAAGCTGCCGGTCCTCATGGTGACGGCAGAGGCGAAAAAGGAAAATATCATCGCCGCCGCGGAGGCGGGCGCCAGCGGCTATGTGGTGAAGCCGTTTACCGCCGCGACGCTGGACGAAAAACTGATGAAGATCTTCCAGAAAGCCCAAAACGCCCAAAACGCAGGAGCACAGGCATGAACAATGCTGGTGAAGCACTCGATACCGAAGATATGGAAGCCCTGTTTGACACCATTGCCGCATCCGTCACCGGGGCTGGCGGCGCACAGTCAGAATGCGCCGAGCCCAGGATTGCTGCTCATGAGTCAGAAGATACCCGCTCCGCCGAAAACGTCATCTCCAGCATCGGCCGGATGACGCGCGCATTGCACGACAGCCTGCGCGAACTGGGCTTCGACAAGCTGCTGGAAAAGGCCGCCGAGTCGATTCCGGATGCGCGCGACCGGCTGGCCTACGTGGCGGCCATGACCGAGCAGGCCGCACAGCGCGCCCTCGATGCGACCGACGCCGCCAGGCCGATCCAGGAACAGCTCGAAGCCGGCGCCACCGGGCTTTCCACCCAGTGGGGGAAGCTGTTCGACGGAAATCTCGGCGTCGCCGAATTCAGGGACCTGGTGCAGCGGACGCGGGCCTATCTCGACGAGGTGCCGCAGCACACCCGGCGCACCAACGAGCAGTTGCGGGAAATCATGATGGCGCAGGATTTTCAGGATCTCACCGGCCAGGTCATCAAGAAGATCACCGAGCTGGCGCAAACCCTGGAACAGCAGTTGGTGCAGCTTCTGCTCGACAACGCACCGCCACGGAAAAGGGAAGAAGCCGCGGCAGGATTGCTCAACGGCCCGGCCATCCGGCCGGAAGGCCGCGGCGACGTGGTGACCAGCCAGCGCCAGGTGGACGATCTGCTCGAGAGCCTGGGCTTCTGATCGCGGCTCGCGCTTGAAACGTTGACGGGGAAAAGAGATGGGCGACTTTGCCGGAATAGAAGATCTGCTGCATGACTTCCTGACAGAAGCCTCGGAGCTGTTGTCCGATCTGGACAACAAACTGCTGGAGCTGGAAAAACGCCCCGGCGATCTCGACCTCCTGAACAACGTATATCGCGACTTTCACACCATCAAGGGCGGCGCGGGATTTCTCAATGCTGCCGAGCTGGTCAGGCTGTGCCACCTCACCGAGAACCTTTTCGACAAACTTCGCAACGGCGAACTGACGTTGACTCCGGAAACCCTGGACGCCATCCTGGCGGCCACTGCGGAAGTGCGCGAAATGTTCGGCTCCCTGTCGCAGGGCAGCCAGCCGGACGCGGCCGATTTGAAGCTCATGGCGGCGCTGCAGGCGGTGATCGACGGCAAGGCACCGGCCCTGGCAAAGCCGGATGCGGCGCCGGGCGGAGGTATCGGGGTTGCGGCGGAACCCGACTGGGACGCCTTGTACGCGGCGCTGCTGGAGAAGCCGCCCGCGGCGGCACAGCCCGAGGCCGAAGCGCATGGCGAGGGGCGGCGCGCGGCGGATAATCCCGAACTCGAAATCGCCCGGGCCGGGCGGCGTGGCACCGACAAGATGGCGGTGGCGAGCGAGAGCACCATCCGTGTCGATACGCACCGGCTCGATCAGGTGCTTGTTTTGTCCGGAGAGATCGGCCTCACCAAGAACCGCCTGAACAGTCTGCGCAACAACATCCTGCGCGGGAAAACCGATTCGGCGACGCTGTCCGCGCTGGACCAGGCGGTGGGTCATCTCGATCTTCTGGTGGGCAATCTGCAGAACGCCGTCATGAAAACCCGGATGCAGCCGATCGGCCGGCTGTTCGGCAAGTATCCCCGCATTGCCCGGGACCTGGCGCGGCAGCTCGGCAAGGAGGTGGAGGTGGTGCTGTCCGGGGAGGAGACCGAGATCGACAAGACCATGATCGAGGACCTCAACGACCCCCTGGTGCACCTGGTGCGCAATGCCGTGGATCATGGCGTGGAGGAGCCGGCGGAACGCGCGGCGCTGGGAAAGCCGGCGAAAAGCGTGGTGCGGCTCCAGGCGCGTCAGGAGGGCGACCATATCGTCATCGAGATCGCCGACGACGGCCGCGGCATGAGGCCGGAGGCGATCCGCGCCAAGGCGGTGGAAAAGGGGCTGATCAGCCTGGAGGAAGCCAACGCCCTGGACGACCGGCAAAGCCTGCGGCTGGTGTTCCTTCCCGGTTTCACCACCAAGCGGGAGATCACCAGCGTCTCCGGCCGTGGGGTGGGGATGGATGTGGTGAAAACCAACATCGAAAGGCTCAACGGAACCATCGACGTGGACTCCGAGCCAGGCCGTGGAACCCGGTTCACCATCTCCCTGCCGCTTACCCTCGCGATCCTGTCGGTGCTGATCGTCCGGCTCGACCGGCAGGCGTTCGCGCTGCCGCTTTCCCTGGTGCGCGAGATACTGCCGGTCAGTGCCGGGCAGATGCAACAGGTGTCCGGCCGGCCGACGCTGGTGGTGCGGGGCGAAGTGCTGCCGGTGATTACGCTCTCCGGTCTGATCGGCTGGCAGCAGGAAGGGACGCCCGAAATCGGCATCCTGATGCAGATCGGGGCAAGCAGCCTGGTGCTTGCCGTGGATGGCTTCGTCGGCCATGACGACGTGGTCATCAAATCCCTGGACACCTTCAGACCGGCAGGGGTGGCTGGCGTCACCCTGTCCGGCGACGGCGAGATCGTGCTCATCCTCGACATCAAGGAGCTGTTCCAGCAGGACAGAGGACTGATCGACGCGGGAAGGAACCATGCATTCCTCACCCACTGAGGACAGGCGCGAATTCCATTTCACACCGCAGGATTTCGAGCGCATTCGCGCGCTGATCCACGGGCACGCAGGCATCTGCCTCAACCAGAGCAAGCAGGAGATGGTGTACGGCCGGCTGTCCCGCCGCCTGCGGGAGAACGGGCTGGGCTCTTTCAAGGAATATCTGGCGCTGCTCGAGAGAGGCAATGCGCGGGAATGGGAGGCGTTCGTCAACTCGCTCACCACCAATCTGACCGCGTTCTTCCGCGAGGAGCACCATTTCCGGATTCTTGCCGAGCACGTCGCAAAGCGCAAGTTCGCCCATCCCGTCTATCTCTGGTGCGCGGCATGCTCCACCGGGGAGGAGGCCTATTCGCTGGCGATGACCATGATGGACGTATTCAGCAGTTTTACCCCGCCGGTGCGCATCGTGGCCACCGATCTCGACACCCAGGTGCTGGCCAAGGCCAGGCAGGGAGTGTATGCCCTGGACTGTGTGGAGAAGCTGCCGGAGGCGACGGTACGGCGCTTTTTCCACAGGGAGAGCGATGGCGCCCGGGTGCGGCAGGAATTGCGCGACATGGTCGTCTTTCGGCAGCTCAACCTGCTTCACGATTCCTGGCCGATACGCGGCCCCTTCGACGCCATATTCTGCCGCAATGTCATGATCTATTTCGATAAACCCACGCAACGCGGGATTATCGAGAAATTCGTCCCGCTGATGCGTCAGGACGGACTGTTGTTTTGCGGCCATTCCGAGAGCCTCTATCATGCCTCTGACCTGTTCAGGCTGCGCGGCAAAACGGTCTATGAACTTGGCAAAGGCTGCCCAATGAAGGGTCCGGCTCCTGACAATTTGATTGATCACAGTGGCTGCGCCTGAAGAGGAAATTCCCGTCCCAAGCCTGGATGTTGACCGCAATTTTGAGCTGGAATGCCTGCACACGGGAAATATCGGCGACTTCGGGTTGTTCCGGTGCGGCGGGCAGCCCGAGAAACGAAGGGTTTTGCTTGAACCTGGAAACCTCAGTTGACCGCTCATTGGAATGCATAGAGCAATGACTCAAATGGCTTTTGTGTTGTTTTACCGTCTCACCGATTGGGTGAGTGCGCTACGGGGCGGATTGCACGGTTCTGGCGGCGCATGGCGGCGTTACAACTCCTTGGAATGGAACGACCATTCCGCGTCGTTGTGCCTTGCCCTGCACCCCCATAACCGCACACTCCACCCCGTCCAAC
>JAIOJM010000372.1 GCA_019911785.1 Sulfuricella sp.
GAATCGACCAGCTTTCATACAGCGCGGCCAGGGCGAGGAAGACCACCAGCAGCGACAGCGCAAACAGGAAGGGCGCCTGGCTGCCGGAGAGTTTTTCCTCGAACGGGGTGCCGGACCACTCGAATCCGAGTCCTGGCGGCAGCTTCCTGGCCAGTTCCTCCATGGTCTGCATCGCCTCGCCGGTGCTGTGACCGGGCGCCGGACTGCCGGCGATTTTCATCGCGGGCAGGCCGTTGAAGCGGTCGAGCTTGGGCGAGCCGACGATCCAGCGCGGCGTGACCAGCTCGGCCAGCGGCACCATTCCCCCGGCCCGGTTCCTGACCGACAGGCGCAGGAGCTTCTCCGGCGTGGTGCGCAAATCCGCCTCGGCCTGCATCTGCACGCGCAGGATCCGGCCCTGGCGCTCGAAGTCGTTGATGTAGGCGACCCCCAGGGTCGATTGCAGGGTTTCGTTGAGGTCGGCAATGGAAACGCCGAGGGTTTCGGCCTTGCGCCGGTCGATGTCGAGCAGAAGCTGCGGTCCGGCCTCCTGACCTTCAGGCCGCACACCGGCCAGATTCGGGTTTTGTCCGGCCAGCCCCAGTGCCATGTTGCGCGCTTCCAATAGTTTTTCGCGGCCGAGGCCGGCGCGGTCCTGCAGGCGGAAGTCGAAGCCGCCGGTGGAGGCGAGTTCCGGAATGGGCGGCGGATTAACGGCAAAAATCATCGCCTGCTTGATCTGGAAAAACGCCATGTTGGCGCGCTGCACCAGCGCCGTGGAGGAATGCTCCGGGCCCTTGCGCTCGTCCCAGTCCTTGAGCCGCACGAAAGCGAGGGCGGCGTTCTGGCCGCGGCCGAAAAAGGAGAAACCGACCACGCCGATGACTTTGGCTACTTCCGGCTGTTTGAGGTAATACTGCTCGACTTGGGAGAGCACTTCGATCGTGCGTTCCTGCGAGGCGCCCGGCGGCAATTGCACCATGTTGATGAAGTAGCCCTGGTCTTCCTCGGGCAGGAAACTGCCGGGCAGGTGCATGAACAGCCAGCCGGTGGCGCCGATGATGGCGGCGTAAAGTACCAGGTAGCGCCCGGTTTTCCCGATCGCGCGCGCGACCCACGATTGATAGCCCTGAGTGGTGCGGTCGAAGACGCGGTTGAACCAGCCGAAGAAGCCTTTGCTGGGCCGATATTCCTTGCCCGGTTCGTGCTTGAGGAGCGTGGCGCACAGGGCTGGCGTCAGCGTCAGCGCCATCAGGGCCGAGAACAGCATGGTGAGGATGAGGGTGACGGCAAACTGGCGGTAGATGACGCCGACCGAACCGCCGAAGAAGATCATCGGCGCGAACACGGCGGACAGCACCAGGGTGATGCCGATGATGGCGTTGAAGATCTGGTCCATTGCCTTGCGCGCAGCTTCCCGGGGCGCCAGCCCTTCCGAACGCATGATGCGCTCCACCGCCTCCACCACCACGATGGCGTCATCCACCACGATGCCGATCGCCAGCACCATGGCGAACAGGGTGAGCACGTTGATCGAATAGCCGAAGACATAGAGCCCGGCAAGGGCACCGGTCAGGGCGACCGGTACGACGATGGTAGGAATCAGGGTGGCGCGGAAATTCTCCAGGAACAGAAACATCACCAGGAATACCAACACTACCGCCTCCACCAAGGTCAGCAACACTTCCTTGATGGAAATGTCGACGAAGCGGGAGGTATCGTAGGGCACGTCCCAGGTCACGCCCTTGGGAAAGTAGGGCGCCATCTCATCCATTTTGGCGCGCACCGCCTTGACGACGTCCAGCGCGTTGCCGTTAGGCGCCACGCGGATGGCGATGGCCGCGGTCGGCTGTCTGTCGAGGCGGGCGAAGATGTTGTAGTCCTGCGAGCCCAGCTCCACCCTGGCAACGTCCTTCACCCGCACGGCGGATCCGTCCGGCTGGGTACGGATGAGAATATTGCCGAATTCCTCGGGCGTTGACAGGCGGCTGCGTGTGACGATCACCGCGTTCATCTGCTGGCCTGCTGCCGCTGGCGCCTGCCCCAGTTCGCCGGTGGCGAGTTCGACGTTCTGGGCGCGCACCGCGCGGGTCACGTCGCCGGGCGAGAGGTTGTAGGCATGGAGCTTCTCCGGCTGGAGCCACAGGCGCATCGAATACTCGGTGCCGAACAGGATGGCCTCGCCCACGCCCTTGACGCGCCGCAGCGGGTCGAGCACGCTGGCGGCGGCGAAACTGCCGAGATCGACCGCCTTCAGGCTATTGTCCGGCGAATGCAGGGCGACGAACATCACATAGTTGCGCGAGGGCTTGGTCACCGATACCCCCACCCGCCGCACGTCGTCGGGCAGGCGCGCCTCGATGCGTTTGTAGCGGTTCTGCGCCTCCACCGAGGCGATGTCGATATTGGTGCCGGGCTCGAAGGTCAGGGTCACCGTGCCCGTGCCCAGTTCCGAGGCCGACTCCATGTAAAGCAGGTGCTCGATGCCATTCATTTCCTGCTCGATCAGGGCAGTGACCGTATCCTCGACCACCTTGGCCGAGGCGCCCGGGTAGACGATGTTGAAGGCGATGGAAGGGGGGGCGACGGCCGGGTACTGTGACAGCGGCAGTCCCCGGATGGCGAGCCCGCCGGCGAGCATGATCGCCAGGGCGATTACCCAGGCGAAGACCGGACGGTCGATGAAGAATTTGGCGAACATACGCTACCCCTATTTCTTGACGCCAGCCGGCGGCTGCGCGGCAGGGGTGGCGTTCGGATTCCAAGGCACCGGCTTTACCGGCGTGCCGGGGCGCGCCTTCTGAAGGCCGTTGACGATCACCTGCTCGCCGCCTTTCAGGCCTTCGGCGATGACGAAATCGCCGCCGCTCATGCCGCCGGTTTTCACCGGCCTGGGCGCCGCCTTGCCTTCGCCATCCACGATCATGACGATCTGCCCCTGCGGGCTCGGCTGCACGGCGCGCTGAGGTACCCGGATAGCCTGGTCGAGCAGGGCTTCCGGGAAGCGGATGCGCACAAAGGCGCCGGGCAGCAATTCATGCCTGGGGTTGGGAAACACGGCGCGCAGTGAAACGCTGCCGGTGGCCGGATCGACGGCAAGGTCAGAAAATATTAGTTTGCCCGGCTGCGGATAGATGCTGCCGTCTTCCAGCACCATTTCCACCCCGGCCTGTTCCGCTGCCTTGAGCCTGCCCGCCTTCACGGCCTGCCTGAGTCGGAGCAGATCGGCGCCGGGCTGGGTAAAGTTGGCGTAGATCGGGTCGATCTGCTCGATGGTGGCCAGATGCGTCGCCGCGCTTTTGCTCACCAGTGCTCCTTCGGTCACCAGGGCGCGACCGATGCGGCCTGAAATCGGTGCCGGCACGGCGGTGTTCTCCTGGTCGATGCGGGCGCGTGTCAGTGCCACTTCGGCCTGTTTCACCCTGGCCTCGGCCAGATCGACTTCCTGCTGGCTCACCGCCTTGATTTCGAGCAGGGGCCGGTAGCGGTCCAGAGTCAGTCGGGCGACGGCCAGATCCGCCTTGGCCGCGTCGAAAGACGCCTGGTAGTTGCGCGGGTCGATGCGAAACAGGGTGGCGCCTTCCTTGACATCGGTGCCTTCGGCAAACAGGCGCTTTTCCAGAATGCCGTCCACCTGCGCCCGCACCTGTGCGGTGCGAAATGCCTGCAAGCGGCCCGGCAGTTCCTGGGTGAGGGTGGCCGAACCCGGCGTGACGGTGATGACATCGACTTCCGGCGGCGGCATGGCCGGACCGCCGGGGCCGGCGGCGGATTTTTGGTCGCCCCCCTTACCGCAACCCGCAAGTGCGGCTGTCAGCAGAAGCATCAGCAGAATATTTCGGTTCATGTTCGGTTCCTTGTTAATTATTTGGGGCGTAGGCGCGCAGAAAGCAATCCACGATCTGCCCGATTCGAGCTGTTTCCAGGGCTTCAGGCAGCGGGATATTGCTGCTGAGGCGCCGAAAATGATCGATGTTATGGAGCATGCCCACCAGCATTTCGGCGGCAAAGCGAGGATCGTCCCGGCGCAGGCGGCCAGCGGCCATGGCGCGGCCGAGGAAATCCGCCAGCCGGGCGGCGGTCTGCTCCGGCCCCTTGGCGAAGAAGGCCTGGGCCAGAGTCGGAAAACGCACTGCTTCGGCCATCAGGGTGCGGAATAGGGCAAGCCCCTCGGCACCATGCACCTTCTGGCGGAAGGCCGAGCCAAAGCGGAGGAGGGTGGCGCGCACGTCGTCCGTCTGGCCGTCCAGCGTAACCACAATGGCGGCTGAAACCAGGCCGACCGACTCGCTGAACAGCTCATCCTTGCTGGGGAAATGGTTGTAGAGCGTCTGTTTGGCCACGCCGGCGCGTGCGGCGATGCCATCCACGCTGGCCCGGTAGCCTTCCTCCATGAAGGCTTCCCTTGCTGCCTGGATCAGGCGGTTGCGGGTATCGGCGACGGCGGATTCTGCAGGATGGGGCATGGCGCCTCTCTAATTCAAACGGTATGGACTGGACAGTCTAGTCCATGCATTTGCGGAGGTCAATGGTGTTATGCGGTGTGACAACGATGGACTGATTGAACCGGGTCAGTCTGTCGATGTAGGCATCTTGAGCGTCCGCAATACATCGGGAAGCGGACTTTCAACCTGTGTGCCGCCTGATTCGCCATGGCTGGCGACTTCAAAGAAATAATTCGGATGCCTCCGAATCAGGGCTCACCGCACAAGTCTCAAGCTTTCGGCCTCAGCACCAGTATCTTCCCGAATGATCGAAGGCCGACTTGCTCTTCAAGCACCAATCCGGATTGATCGAAAAGGTTCTGCCACTCAGGAAGTGTCCTCTCCCTGCCTCGGGTACCCATGAACATCTGCATGTCGAAGGCGGAGCTGGAAAAGTCGGCCCTCAATTCCGAAACGACCATCTCCATTAGCGCAATGCGGGCACCAGTGCCGGCGCTTGCGGCAGTCAGATTACGCAGCACCTTGATGCAATGTTCGTCATCCAAGCCATGCAGGACGGCACTCAGCAAGTAGATATCCTTGTCGCCATTGGCTGGCGGAACCGATTCAAGAAAGTCTCCGGCCTGGTAAGTTAATCGAGAAAGCAGGGCAGGCGATTCCTTTCCGGTCCAGTATATTGCCGCTGATTGAACAACCTGCTCCCGGTCGAACACTAAAGCCGTGAGATGCGAATGCCGCTTCAATACGGCCAGTGATTTACTTCCCTTCGAGCCGCCTACGTCGATGATGCGGTCAAAGCGTCCCCAATCGAAGTCGGTCGCAAAGCTGCCCCCCATCAAGGCCTCCACACTATCCATGGCACGGGCAAACAGCGAATCGAATTCGGCATGGTCGTCCATGTAGGAATATAGTTCCTGTCCGTGAGCAAGTTGGAACGGCACGTTCCCGCTGCGCACCCCTTGTTCCAGTTGCTCATACCAAGGCCGGCTCATTTCGACCGAGTTGTGCATCAAGATCATTGCCTTGACGTTCTTCGGGTTGTCTTCTCGCAAATGGGCGGAAAGTGTATTGTTCTTGAAAACCCGAGGCGCCGCTTCTTCAAATATACCCATTGCCGCCAACATACGGAGCAGACGGTAAATGGCGTCCGGTTGGGCCGAGACTCGTGCTGCAATAATTTCAGCTGTTAAGAATTCATCTCCCAGGACGGATGCAATGTCCAAGCGTGCGGCGACGTGAAGCACACGTGACTGCCAAAACGCCGAGCCGATCTGGATTAGCCGAAATGGTGGCGGCGTGACCTTGTTGGGAATGTTCTGCAGCCAAGAGGCAAATTTCATCAGTTTTGCAAAGCGGCGAACTGCACCAGAATTTTTCTGTAACGACATTGCAAATCTCCTGTTATTTTTGCCGGTTTGGCGTCAAGCCAGCGCGCGTAGGGCGCAATCGTTATCGCATCGAATGAGGGGGCGCAGGGATGGGCGACTTGTGCGAGTTGCAGATAAGCTCAAGTCAGAACTTCTACTGATTACCCCAGCTCCTTCAACAACCGAATAATCTCTTCCACCCTGTTTTTCACTTCCGGCATCTCCCTGCTGACTTTCAGTCGGTCCGGCCCGGCCAGTTTGCAGCCGGGCTTGCTCTGGATCAT
>JAIOJM010000373.1 GCA_019911785.1 Sulfuricella sp.
GGCGATGTCGGCGCCTTTCGACATCGACGGCCGCGAGCTGCATATCACGTGCAGCATAGGCATCGCCTCCTACCCCAAGGACGGTGAGGATAACCAGACGCTGCTGAAAAATGCCGATGCCGCCATGTATCGCGCCAAGGATCTGGGGCGCAACAATGCCCAGTATTACGCCGCGGAGATGAACGTCAGGGCGATGGAGCGGCTGATGCTGGAAAACAGCCTGTACCATGCGCTGGAACGCAACGAATTCCTGCTCCATTACCAACCGCAAGTGGACCTGCGCACCGGCGAGATCACCGGCATGGAGGCGCTGGTGCGCTGGCAGCACCCCGAACTGGGGCTGGTTTCTCCGGCCAGGTTCATCCCGGTGGCGGAGGATTCCGGCCTGATTGTGCCGCTCGGCGAGTGGGTGCTGCGCACCGCCTGCGCCCAGAACAAGGCATGGCAGCGCGCCGGGCTGAAGCCCATCAGTGTTGCGGTCAATCTCTCGGCACGCCAGTTCAGGCAGCCGAATCTGGTCGAAATGGTGGCCGGCATCCTCAGGGAAACCGAGCTTGATCCCGCCCACCTCGATCTGGAGGTGACCGAAAGCCTGGTCATGCAGAACGTCGAGGCGACCATCGCCACGCTGGGCCGCCTCAAAGCGATGGGGGTCAAGCTGTCGATCGACGATTTCGGTACCGGCTATTCCAGCCTGAATTACCTGAAACGCTTCCCGATCCATACGCTCAAGATCGACCAGTCCTTCGTCCGCGACGTTACCACCGACCCGAGTGATGCGGCGATCGCCAAGACCATCATCGCCATGGCGCACGAATTGGGGCTCACGGTGATCGCCGAAGGCGTGGAAACCGAGGAGCAGAAATCCTTCCTGCGCCTGCGCCGCTGCGACGAGATGCAAGGCTATTTCTTCAGCAGGCCGGTCCCGGCGGCGGAGTTTGAAAACCTCCTCCGGGAGGATCGTCGACTGGAAATCGACCATGCCGGCCTGGTGTCGACCGAGCGCACCCTGCTCCTGCTCGACGACGAGGAAAACATCCTGAACTCCCTCACCCACCTGCTGCGCCGCGACGGCTACAAGATCCTCAAGGCGACCCATGCCGTGGCAGCATTGGACCTGCTGGCACAAAACCCGGTCGGCGTGATTATTGCCGACCAGCGCATGCCGGAAATGACCGGCGTCGAATTTCTGCGCCGGGCCAAACTGCTCTACCCAGACACCGTGCGCATGGTGCTGTCCGGCCATACCGACACGAAGAGCGTGACCGATGCCATCAACGAAGGAGCGGTCTACAAGTTCCTCACCAAACCGTGGGACAACGACCTGCTGCGCGCCAACATCCAGGAAGCCTTCCAGCACTATGAACTGGCCCGGGACAACCAGCGTCTCGCTGACGAAATGGCCGCGATCAACGAGGAATTGAATCGTGCCAAGCATCGGTTGGAAGCACGCATCGAGTAGAAAACCGGCGAAACGAAATTTCCGGTGCCGACAGACTGCCCCCGGTCGGATATTTAGCCGCTGGAAGGCTCCCCGCGCTATGATCGAATGTCTTGTGATATTCTGGTGCCATTCGATGAGTGCCGTTTCGGTTTCGGCGGGGCGGGTGCCGGTGATTGTGCCAAACGAGCAAGACGGGGATTAAAAACCATGAAAACATCAAAAAGATTTGCGTTCGATCAGCTCACGTCCGGCCTCAGCCTGTCGAGCGGCGAATAACGGTGAATCTCGATGCTGTCCGATAAAGTCACCAAGCTTTCCTGGGTCTACCAGCTTTATCGGCTGGGCCAGACCTCTGTTCCGCGCGACCGGCCGGAGCAGGTGCGGCATGCGATCCTGGAACACATCGTCGAGGGCTTCGGGGCCAACAGCGGCACGCTCGCCCTGATCGAGGAAGACAACCAGCCGCTCACCATCGTTGCCGGCATCGACATTCCGGATTATGTCATCGGCAGCAAGATCGAGCGGGGCAGTGGCATCCTCGGCCTGGTGGCGGAAACCGGCCAGGCGCTGCTGCTCAACGGTGATATTTCTAACGATACGCGCTTCAAGGTCACCGTGGTGCGCGACCAGTCGACGCGGCCGCGCTCGGCGATGTGCTGGCCGCTGAAGATCGAAGACCGGGTGATCGGCGCACTCAGCATCAACCGCAAGGATGCCAGTGAACCCTACACGGATGTCGACCTGGAAAATGGCGCGGTGGTGGTAAACCTGATCACGGTCGTGATCGAGAATACCCGGCTGCACCGCGACCAGGAAAAGCGCATCGCCATGCTGTCGAAAATGAATGACGAGATCCGCCGCGTCAACAAGCACCTGGAAGATACCCAGAACCAGCTGCTGCAGTCGGGAAAAATGGCCTCGATCGGCCAGCTCGCGGCAGGCGTCGCGCACGAGATCAACAACCCGGTGGGTTATATCAACTCCAATCTGGGCACGCTGCAGAAATACCTCAAGGATGTATTCACCATGCTCGACGCCTACGAGCAGGCCGAGCCCCTCCTTGCCGCCAACCCGGAGACCCTGGCCAACATCCGCGCCCTTCGCGACAAGTTCGACATCGCCTTCCTCAAGGAAGACGTGTCGGCGCTGATGAGCGAATCCCGGGAGGGTATTGCCCGGGTGAAGAAGATCGTGCAGGAGCTCAAGGATTTTTCCCGTATCGACGAGGCCGAGTGGCAGTGGGCAAACATTCATAACGGGCTGGACAGCACGCTCAATATCGTCTGGAACGAGATCAAGTACAAGGCGGAAGTCGTCAAGGAATACGGCAGCCTGCCCGACGTGGAATGCCTGCCCTCGCAGCTCAACCAGGTGTTCATGAATATGCTGGTCAACGCCGCCCACGCCATCGATGAGCGCGGCACCATCACCCTGCGCAGCGGCGCCCAGGGCGAGGAAGTCTGGGTGGAGTTCAGCGATACCGGCAAGGGCATCCCTCCGGAAAATCTCAATCGCATCTTCGACCCTTTTTTCACCACCAAACCGGTGGGAAAAGGCACCGGACTGGGCCTGTCCCTGTCCTATAGCATCGTACAAAAGCACCATGGCAGAATAGAAGTCAGCAGCGAGGTGGGCAAGGGCACTACCTTCCGCATCTGGTTGCCGATCAAGCAGCCGGAAAAGAAAGCATAACATTGTGAGCGAGACCGTCAGCGAACCAGCCAGCCTGACGCAACAAGCAGCCATCGAGCCGCCGGCGCTGCTGTTCGTCGATGACGAGGCCAACATCCTGAGCGCACTGAAGCGCCTGTTCCGGCCGCTGGGTTACCGCATCTTTACTGCCGAAAGCGGCGCGGCAGGCTTGCAGGTTTTCGAGCAGAATACGATCGACCTGGTGATTTCCGACATGCGCATGCCGGAAATGAATGGAGCCCAGTTTCTCGAGCAGGTCCGGCAGAAATGGCCGGATGCGGTGCGTATCCTGCTCACCGGCTACGCCGATGTCACTTCGACCATCGATGCGATAAACAAAGGCGAGATATACCGTTACATTGCCAAGCCGTGGGACGATAACGACATCACGATGACAGTGAAACACGCGCTGGAGCGCAAGAAGCTGGAGCTGGAAAAGCAGCGCCTGGAAAAAACCACCCTGCAGCAGAACGAAACGAGGAGTTGAAGGATCTCAATGCCAACCTCGAGGTGGCGCATTGGACAAATACGCGAGTTTGAACAGACCGAAGGCAAGCCGCTGGCAATTTACGTGCGGCCCGGAAAGGGATGATATGTACCGTATTATTTTGGTGGATGACGAACAGAATATTCTCAATGCCTTGGGTCGGCTGTTCGCTTCGCCGTCGTTCCAGGATACGGAGAATTCCAAATTTCAGGTGGAGACCTTTGCTTCCCCGAGGCAGGCATTGCAGCGAGCCGGGGAAGGGGTCATATTCGATCTGGTGATTTCGGATTACCGCATGCCGGAAATGGACGGTGTGGCTTTCCTCAAGGCGTTCAAGGACATCCAGCCCAACGCCGAGCGGCTGATCCTTTCAGGATACGCCGATCTGGAGGCATTGGTCGGGGCGATCAACGAGGCGCAGATTTTCCGTTTCATCGCCAAACCCTGGCACGATGACGAGTTGAAGTCGGCTGTAGCACAGGCCCTTGCTCACCGTGGCCTGTTGCTGGAAAACCAGCGCCTCGCCGACCAGTTGCGACTGCAGCGTGGCGTGATCTCGAAGCAGGAAATAGCGTTGCGCCGACTGGAAGAAGAGTCGCCGGGAATCACCAAGGTGCATTGGGGGGAGGATGGCTCGGTGTTCCTCGATGAGTACGAATTGACAGACGCTGCCGCACAGGAAGCCGAGAAGTGGCTGAAATCGACGAAGTAAACCGCAAGATCACGGTGAAGCTGGTCTATTATGGCCCGGCGCAAAGCGGCAAGACCACCAATCTGATGCGGCTGCATGATCTGCTCACGCCCGGCATGAAGGGGGAGATCATGACCCTGGAAACGCAGAACGACCGCACCCTGTTTTTTGACCTCCTGCCGCTTGGCTTCAGAACACCGTCAGGCTGGCTGGTAAAGCTCAAGCTTTATACCGTGCCGGGCCAGGTGGCGCACGATGCGACCCGCAAGGCGGTGCTGTCGCGCGCCGACGGCGTGGTGTTCGTGGCCGACTCGCAGCGTTCGCAGTCGGTCAACAATGCAGAGGCCTTTCAGAACCTGGAGGAGAACGTGCAACGCGTCGGCCTGGATTTTTCCCGTGTGCCACTGGTGGTGCAGTTCAACAAGCGCGACTTGCCCGAGGCGCAGATCCTGTCCGAAGACGAGATCAGGCAACGCTGGTCTCAGGCACCCTGGCCGCTGGTGTTTTCATCGGCACTGGTGGGCGAGGGCGTCAGGGAGACGTTCATCAAACTGCTCGAGCAGGTATACCCGGCGCTGGACCGGTTGGCCGGGCTGCAGGAGAATCACGGTGTCGGCCAGCAGGCCTTTATCGCCGCCGTGATGGGGGGCTGAGTTGGAAATCACCCCGCGCCACTTTGACCGTGAACTGGATATTCAGGAGTTGCTCTCCGGGGTTTCGCTGGAGCGGTTGGGCGGGATACTCAAGGTGCTTCTGGGCGGCGATTTCCGTCTGGTCGGAGCCGACGGCAGGGGTTTGCTGGGCAGCGCAGAGCCGTTCGCGCAGCCGCGCCGCGCCGAGATACACCATGACCTCGAACTGCTTGGCCAGCTTGAATCGGCGAGTGCGGACGAATCCCGTCTTTCCGCCGCGGCAGCCATGATTGAACTGATGCTGCGCCTGTCGGCGCGCTATCATATGGCGGCCGATTTGCACATCGAAACCGTGCAGGAAGATTATGCCTCGCTGAAGGAATCGGAAGCGCGCTACAAAGCCCTGTCCGAGGAGCTTGAGGTGCGCGTCAAGGAGCAGGTCAAAATCATCGAAGCGACGCAGCGCCAGCTCTACCAGGCGGAAAAGCTTGCCTCCATCGGCCAGCTTGCGGCGGGCGTGGCGCACGAAATCAACAACCCGATCGGCTTCATCCGCAGCAACCTGGGCAC
>JAIOJM010000374.1 GCA_019911785.1 Sulfuricella sp.
GCGCGGCTGGGCTTTTTTGGCGCAGCAGGCGGAAAGTAATACGGGCCAGGCCAGGGGTGATAAAAACCGTGGCCATACCAGAAGGAATCATGCCAGCTCAGAGACAGGTACAACTGATAACGCTCCAGCTCCCAGCGATACAGGTCCAATTCAGCCGCATAGCGCTTGAGGGCCTCGCCGTAACGCCCTTCCACCAACGGTGCTATGCCTGTCAGGCAAGCCTGGTAGTCCGCTGTGCATCGCTGCTGGCACGCCTCCATTTTCTGTCCGCATTTTTCCAGGCAAACCTGTCCTGCGCTATCGGCAGGCGGTTCGTAGCGGTAAACGGATTGGTAACGCGGGCTCGGGCTGGCGCAACCTGCCAGTCCAACAACGACAACACCCAGAATCAGGGCACGCAAAGCGGGGAGCATGTGTGTCTCCTTCAATACCGAATCAAGCGGCTTCGCTGTCCATCATGGCCACTTGCAGTAAGTAAAAGTAAGTATAGCAAGCTTATCCACTGCACAATTGCAGGCCGGAACCCGGCATTTCAAAAACCGGCCATGAATTCCGACCTTCCGGTTTCTTCAAGACTGCTATAATTCCCAACTTTGGCCATCCATGATATTCATAAGGAAAAGTGATATGAAGCGTTCCGCCCTTCTGCTGTGTTTCCTGAGCTTGGCGCTTTCCGCCCGCGCTGCCGACTCCTCGACTGATGCAGGGCTGGCGGAGATTCAGGCTTTGGGTCGCATCAACGGTCAGGCACTTGCCTGCGACTATGCAGAAGCCGTCTCCCGCATCAAGACCGTGATAATTCAGCACGCACCCAAGTCGCGGCGCTACGGGGCAGCCTTCGAGGAAACCACCAACAAGGCCTTCCTTGATCAGAGCAGGAAGGATCAGACGACCTGCCCTGACGGCCCCACTCTCAGCGGGCAGATCGATGAAGCAACCCGGCGCCTGCAGGCTGCCGTACCAGCCCCTGTGTCGAAGTAAATCCCCATGAATCGATTCTTCCTTGCCATTCTAGCCGCAGCCCTGCTGTGCGCGGCTCCCGCCCGGGCCGAGACGCCTGCGCCCGTTGAGAATGATCAGCCGGAGATCGGGATTGTTTCCCGTTATCTGCTGATGGATACCCGGGGTCGGGCGATTTCCGATCAGGATTTTCGCGGCAGCTTTCAGCTCATCGCCTTCGGTTACACCTTCTGCCCGGATATCTGCCCAACCACCCTGGCAGAAATCTCGCTGATCATGGAAAAACTGGGAACCCGGGCCGAACAGCTGCAACCCCTGTTCGTGACTGTGGACCCGGAACGGGATACGCCCGAAGTGTTGCGCCGCTATACCGCGTATTTTCACCCGCGCATCATTGGCCTCACCGGCTCGCCGGAACTGGTGCGACGCGTAGCAGACCACTTCAAGGTGCGGTACGAGAAACACTGGGAACCCGGCGCGGAAAAAAACCAATATACGGTGGACCACTCGGCAGGCATGTACCTGCTGGGGCCGGACGGAAGCTTTCTCGGCAAGTTCGCCTATGCCACCCCACCCCAGGAAGTGGCCGACCGAATTCGCGCAATGATGGAAAAAGCCAATTTACCGTCACCGGCGAAACGGCCACCCGCCAGGAGTTCGCATTAACCTCACCGAGTTACCCATCTGGGCAGTGGCTAAAAGCGAACAGCTTGTTTAAACTACTGTTTGTCCTTCATTCAAATTATTCAAGACAATGAATCTCTCATACGACGTAGAAGAAGCCGATTTTGACGAACTGGTGGTTGCCCGTTCGCACGAAGTACCTGTTTTGCTGGATATCGGCGCCGAATGGTGCAGCCCGTGCCGGGTGCTGGGGCCGATGCTGGAAAGGCTGGTCAAGGAATACGACGGCAAATTTGTGCTGGCGAAAGTCGATGCCGACGAAAACATGCGTATCGCCGGTCGGCATCAGGCAAGAGGCTTCCCGACCGTCATTGCCTACAGCCACGGGAAGGAAATCGACCGTTTTCACAGCTCTCAGACCGAAGGCTTTCTGCGCCGCTTTCTCGATAGCTTTATCGAGCGCCATACCGCCGGAAACGACGCAACCGAGCCCGCACTTCAGCCCGGCTGAAGGGCCCTCTTAGAGACACCCGCCGCAACTGCCACACCGCCAGTCATGGGGATTGGCCGCCTGATAGAACCAGCGCATGTGCGCCTCGTCGACAGGGATGTCATGCTCGGAAAAAAGATCGGCCAGCCAACCGGCGTGCTCAAGAATCCACTCGTCCTCTAACAGCCCTTCGGCAAAATCCTCGTCGTCGGGGTAAATGTAGCTGAATATGCCGAAGGTGCCCATGTCCTTCTCGCGCCGTTCGGCATCAAGGGTCAGAAGCCGCCCAAGGTAGTGGATTTCCCACTGGCCAAGGCAAAGGTTGTTTCCTTTGCTCGTCCAGCGGGCAGTAAACGGGTTCGACATGTTAAGCAAGATTTACAACGTGGCTCGAATGGAGAACATTATACCTTCACGCTGCCGAATTACAGACCTACGACGGCAATCCGCACCCCAAGACACTCGACTACCTGACCGACGCGGATTTTCGCCGTTTTGCGGCTCTCGGGCTGACCGTCCACGGTAACCCGACCCTCAGCGACCAGGGTTTTACCGCGCCCGCCGCTCTCCGCCACGCCGGCAAGCTTGAGCAGGTTGCAGAGTTCGATGTATTCGCCCTTAAGCGGGAATTCGACGGATTGCATAGGGATTTCCGAAAATAGATCCGCCACGGTACGACACCGCAATTTCAGTGTCAACCATGCCTTGACCAAACAACAGACATGACTTCGCGGACGCAACCAAATCGGTTATTCTTCGCATCCCCGATGCAGCACACCAAACGGCACCCACGACAACCGAAAAAGTAAAACTATGGCCATTAAATCCACCATCTTCAAAGCCGAGCTGCAAATCGCCGACATGGACCGCAACTACTACCATGACCATGCGCTCACCATCGCCCAGCATCCATCGGAAACCGACGAACGCATGATGGTGCGGGTACTGGCCTTTGCGCTGCACGCCGATGAGGCATTGTCGTTCGGCAAGGGGCTGAGCGCCGATGACGAACCCGATCTGTGGCAAAAGGACTTGACCGGCGCCAT
>JAIOJM010000047.1 GCA_019911785.1 Sulfuricella sp.
CGGGGAAGTAGGTCTTCTTGAAACGCTCCGGATCGCCCCAGATCGTGCGGATCATCGAGGGCCACGGGCGGCGGATCACCAGGAAGCCGCCCTTGCCGCGCTCGACCTCTTCGCCGGTCTCGTCGACGATGGCGGCGTCGATGCCCGGCAGCGGCAGCGTGCAGGAGCCCGGCTTGAGCGGCGTGGCGCCCGGCAGCGGGGAGATCATGTGGCCCCCGGTCTCGGTCTGCCACCAGGTATCGACGACCGGGCAGCGGGTCTGGCCGACGGTGTTGTAGTACCACATCCAGGCTTCGGGATTAATCGGCTCGCCCACGGTGCCGAGCAGGCGCAGTGAGGAGAGGTCGTATTGTTTGGGCAGGTCGGCGCCGAGCTTGATCAGGGAGCGGATCGCGGTCGGCGCGGTGTAGAAGGTGGTGACATTGTGGTCCTGGATCATCTTCCAGAAGCGGCCGGCGTCGGGGTAGGTCGGCACGCCCTCGAACATCAGCTCGGTGGCACCGATCGCCAGCGGGCCGTAGGTGACGTAGGTGTGGCCGGTGATCCAGCCGACGTCGGCGGTGCACCAGAACACGTCGCTGTCCTTGTAGTCGAAGGTCCAGCGCATGGTGTTGATGGCATGGAGCAGGAAACCGGCGGAGGAGTGCTGCACACCCTTGGGCTTGCCGGTGGAACCGGAGGTATAGAGGATGAAGAGCGGATGCTCGGCGTTGACCCATTCCGGCTCGCAGGTGTCGGCCTGGCCCTTGACCGCGTCGTGCCACCACACGTCGCGCTGGGCATCCCACGCCGTTTCGGCAGCGGTGCGCTGGTATACCACTACGTTCTTCACGCAGTCGCAGCCGTCCATGGCGAGCGCCTCGTCCACCGCGGGCTTCAGGGGCATCGCCTTGCCGCCGCGGAACTGGCCGTCGGCAGTGATGACCAGGCTGGCGGTAGCGTCGGTGATGCGCTCGTGCAGGCTCTTGGCGGAAAAGCCGCCGAACACCACCGAGTGAATCGCGCCGATGCGGGCGCAGGCCTGCATCGCCACCACCGCCTCGATGCTCATCGGCAGGTAGATGATGACGCGGTCGCCTTTCTTCGCGCCCAGCGCCTTGAGGCCGTTGGCGAACTGGCAGACGCGATGGTAGAGGTCCTGATAAGAGATCTTGGTGACCTTGCCGTCGTCCGCCTCGAAGATGATCGCGGTCTTGCCGGGCTGGGTGGCGAGGTGCTTGTCCAGGCAGTTGTAGGAAACATTCATTTCGCCGTCGTCGAACCATTTGTAGAACGGCGCGTTGCTCTCGTCCAGCACCTTGGTGAAGGGTTTCTTCCACACCAGCAGTTCGCGCGCCAGCCCGGCCCAGAAACCTTCGTAATCCTTATCAGCCTGCTCGCACAGTGCCCGATAGCCTTCCATCCCCTTGACGTTGGCCTGGGCCTTGAATGACTCGCTCGGCTCGAATACCCGGGTTTCGGTCATGACTGATTCGATCGACGACATGTTTTCTCCTCGAAGTTTTTGTTACGATGCAGTTGGTTGATGATATCGCTTTTAATAATAGTTGCAAGCCGAAAGAGCAGCGTTTTTAGACTTATAGATAAGTTATCTGACATCTCAATAATATCAAAATGAATATTTCCACGCAAAACACTCCCGAGCAACCCATCGAAAAGGCTCTCCAGCTCAGCCGCTACGCCCGGCGCCTGACCGAGAGCGACCCGTCCGCTCTCGACCGGCTGCGCGAGACCCTGTTCATTCCCTGGGATGCGGCGGCGATGCAGGCTGTCCTGGACGGCTGCGCGACCGACGACGAAACTGCCCTGAAGAAAGCCCTGCGCGTTTTGCGCAAGCAGGTGATGCTGCGTCTGATCGTGCGCGACCTCGCCGGACTGGCCGACCTGCGCGAAGTCATGCGCACCGCCACCCTGCTGGCCGAAGTCACCACCCGCTTCGCCCTCTCCCGGATCGACGGCTGGCTGCGCAGCCAATACGGGCCGCCTATCGGGGAAGAAAGCGGCACCGAGCAAGATTTGGTCGTGGTCGGCATGGGCAAGCTCGGCGGATGTGAGCTCAACGTATCATCGGACATCGACCTGATTTTTGCCTATCCCGAGGAAGGCGAAACCACCGGGCCGCGCAAAACCAGCAACCATGAGTACTTCGCCCTGCTCGGCAAGAAGCTGATCGGCGCACTGAACGAGGCCACCCCGGACGGCTTCGTCTTTCGCGTCGACATGCGGCTGCGGCCCTATGGAGATTCCGGGCCGCTGGTCGGCAGCTTTTCCATGCTGGAAAACTACTACCTCACCCAGGGCCGGGAATGGGAGCGCTACGCCTGGGTCAAGGGGCGGCCTCTCACCGGCAGCCTGTACCAGGAACTGGCCGCCATCCTGCGGCCATTCGTGTTCCGCAAATACCTCGATTTCGGCGCCTTTGCCTCGATGCGCGGCCTGCACACCCAGATCCGCCAGGAAGTGAACCGACGCGACATGCAGGACAACATCAAACTGGGGCCGGGCGGCATACGCGAAATCGAGTTCATCGCCCAGGTGTTCCAGCTCATCCGCGGCGGCAAGGAAACCGACCTGCAGACCCGCTCCACCCTGGTGGCGCTCGACCTGATCGAACAGCGCAAGCTGCTGCCGGAGCAGACCGTGACCGAGCTGCGCAACGCCTACTTCTTCCTGCGCAACCTGGAGCACCGCCTGCAATATATGGAGGATGCCCAGACGCAGACCCTGCCGGTTGACGACGCCGACCGGCAGATCATCGCCGCCGCGATGGGCTACGCCGATTGGCCCGAATTCCTGCAAGCGCTCGACAGCCACCGCGGCAAGGTGGAGCGCCATTTCGAGCAGGTCTTCGCCGCCCCGCAAAGCGCCCAGGGCAGCCACCCCTTGGCGGCGCTGTGGCAGGGAGCACCCGACGAAGAGGAAGCAATCTCGCTTCTCGCCGAACAGGGCTACCGCCATCCCGCCGAGGCCTGGCAGCGGCTCAAGCGGACCCGCGAGGGCAGCCGCTACAACCAGCTGCCGACCGAGAGCCGCGCCCGCTTCGACGCGCTCCTGCCGCCGCTGATCCAGGTGGCCTGCAATTTCTCCAACCCGGACGAGACCCTGGAGCGCATTCTCCATCTGGTGGAAAACATCAGCCGGCGCGGCACCTACCTTGCTCTATTGGTGGAATACCCGCAGACCCTCAACCAGGTGGCCAAGCTGTGCAGCGCCAGCCCCTGGGTATCGGAATACCTCACCCAGCACCCGGTTTTGCTGGATGAACTTCTCGACACCCGCGAACTTTACGCCCAATACGACCGGGAGGGACTCCGCAACGAGCTGAAGGGGCTGCTGCACGCGGCCGAGGGCGACACCGAGCGACAGATGGACATCATGCGCCACTTCAAGCAGGCGCAAACGTTCCGCCTGGTGGCGCAGGATCTGGCCGGGGCTCTGCCGCTGGAAATCCTGTCCGACCAGCTCTCCGACCTGGCCGACCTGATCCTGGACCAAACCCTGCGCCTCGCCTGGGCCGGACTGCGCGTCAAACACCGCGAAACACCTCGCTTCGCCGTCATCGCCTACGGCAAGCTGGGCGGCAAGGAACTGGGCTACGCCTCCGACCTCGACATCATCTTCCTTTACGACGACGATTCTCCGGACGCCGCCGAGACCTATGCCAGACTGGCGCAGCGCATCAACAGCTGGATATCCAGCATGACGCCGGCCGGCATCCTTTACGAAACCGACCTGAGGCTGCGCCCCAACGGCGCCAGCGGCCTGCTGGTCAGCTCGATCGAGGCCTTCGAGGGCTACCAGAAGAAGCAGGCCTGGGTGTGGGAGCACCAGGCGCTGACCCGCGCCCGCTTCTGCGCTGGCGATACCGATGTAGGCCAGGCCTTCGAGCGCATCCGTTGCGAAGTGCTGTGCCAGAAGCGCGACCCCGCCACCCTGCGCGAGGAAGTGCTCAAGATGCGGCAGAAGATGCTGGATGCACACCCCAACCCCAGCAGCCTGTTCGACATCAAGCACGACCGCGGCGGCATCATCGACGTCGAATTCATCGTGCAGTACCTGGTGCTGCGCTTTGCCCACCTTCATTCCGAACTGACGCGAAACGCCGGCAACCTCGCCCTGCTCCGGCTCGCCGGCGAGCTTGGGCTGATCCCCGCCGAACTGGCGGAGCAAGTGCGCGACACCTACCGCGAATACCGCCTGCTCCAGCACCAGCTGCGATTGCAAGGCGGCGCCCATGCCCGCATCGACCCGGCGCAGGTGGAAGAGCACGCGGAAGCCGTCAAGCGGCTGTGGCAGGCGGTGTTCGCTCCTTAAATTCGGCAAAATGCGCTACAATTAGCCGATTCCTGACAATCCCTAGCGTCATTATTCTCTCCCCCTGGCAGGGGGAGGGCTAGGGTGGGGGTGGAAAGCCTCGCGTGAGAATGGGCATTTTAACCCCCATCCCAACCTTCCCCCTATAAGGGGGAAGGGGCAAAAAAACCAGCCCCGGCATTGTCGATTGGCCGTTAACTTTTAGAGTTTGGAGCAATAAATATGTCTATGTCCGACCGCGACGGCCTGATCTGGTACGACGGCAAGATGGTGGACTGGCGCGATGCCACCACCCACGTCCTCACCCACACCCTGCACTACGGCATGGGCGTGTTCGAAGGCGTGCGCGCCTACAAGACCGACAAGGGCACGGCGATCTTCCGTTTGAAAGAACATACCGACCGGCTGTTCGCCTCGGCTCACATCTTCGGCATGAAAATGCCTTTCGACAAAGCCACGCTGATGCAGGCGCAACTCGACGTGGTGCGCGGCAACAAGCTCGAATCCGGCTACATCCGCCCGATCGTGTTTTACGGTTCGGAAGCCATGGGCATCGCGGCGACCACGCTCTCCACCCATATCGCCGTGGCCGCTTGGTCGTGGGGCACCTATCTGGGCGCCGAAGCGCTGGAGAAAGGCATCCGCGTGAAGACCTCGTCTTTCACCCGCCACCACGTCAACATCAACATGTGCCGCGCCAAGTCGGTATCCACCTACACCAATTCCATCCTGGCCCACCAGGAAGCGGCGCACGACGGCTACGACGAAGCCCTGCTGCTGGACGTGGACGGCTATGTGGCGGAAGGCGCCGGCGAAAATCTCTTCATTGTCAAGAACGGCAAACTGTTCACGCCCGACCTGACCTCCTGCCTGGAAGGCATCACCCGCACCTCGATCATCGAGCTGGCCGGCGAACTGGGCATCCCGGTGATCGAGAAGCGCATCACCCGCGACGAAGTGTATTGCGCCGATGAAGCCTTCTTCACCGGCACCGCGGCTGAAGTTACGCCGATCCGCGAACTGGACAATCGCAGCATCGGCGAAGGCCGGCGCGGCCCGATCACGACCAAACTGCAGACCCTATTTTTCGACTGCGTCACCGGCAAGGCCGCCAACCATCAGGACTGGCTGACACTGGTATAAGGAGCGAGCGATGCAACAAGAATTCAAGGCCCGTTATTACGAAGTCACGGCGAAGGATTTGCCGCTGCACTGCCCGACCCCGGCAATGCCGCTGTGGAGCAGCCACCCGCGGGTGTTCCTGCCGATAGAAAAAACCGGCGAAGCGCTGTGCCCCTATTGCGGCACGCTGTACAAACTGAAGGGCGAGCTGCCCAAGGGGCATCACTAATACTTTCTTGAACCGCAAAGGCGCCAAGGCGCAAAGACTACCCCGACTTTTTATCTTTGCGCCTTGGCGCCTTTGCGGTTGCTCTTGGCTTTTTTGATGCCTAAAATCCTCATCATCGCCCCCTCCTGGGTCGGCGACGCCGTGATGGCGCAGCCCCTGTTGCGGCGCCTGCGGGAACAGAACCCCGACGCCGTGATCGACGCCTTCGCCCCCGCCTGGGTGGCGCCGGTGCTGGAGCGCATGGCGGAAATCCGGCGCGTCGTCATCAATCCGCTGGCCCACGGCGAGTTCAGCCTCAAGCTGCGCTGGAAGCTGGGGCGCGCGCTGCGGCAGGATCACTATGATCACGCCATCATCCTGCCCAATTCGCTCAAGTCGGCGCTGATCCCCTTCTTCGCGAGCATACCGCTGCGCACCGGCTTCAAAGGCGAGATGCGCTTCGGCCTGGTCAACGACATGCGCCGCCTGGACAAACAGGCGCTGCCCCTGATGGTCGAGCGCTTCGCCGCCCTGGCCGAACATCCCGGCACCCCGCTGCGCCGCCCGGTAGAGAACCCGCGCCTGATGGCGGAAGAAGGCCGGGTGCAAGCCACCCTCAACAAACTCGGTCTCGCTCCAAAAAAAACGGTGGTCGCGTTCTGCGTCGGCGCCGAATACGGCCCGGCCAAGCGCTGGCCGGCGCCGCATTTCGCCGAGCTGGCGCGGATGCTGGCGAATGCGGGCCATGAAATCTGGCTGCTGGGCTCGCACAAGGATGCGGAAATCGGAACAGAAATCGGGAGATCGAGCAATGGGGCGGCCCGCAACCTGTGCGGCCAAACCGACCTGGCCCAGGCCATCGACCTGCTTGCCGCCGCGAACCTCGCCGTGGTCAACGATTCCGGCCTGATGCACATAGCCGCTGCGCTCGACAAGCCGGTGATCGCCCTGTTCGGCTCGTCCAGCCCCGGCTTCACCCCGCCGCTGTCGGACCGGGCCCGGATCGTCAGCCTGAACCTGCCCTGCAGCCCCTGCTTCAAGCGGGTCTGTCCGCTCGGGCATTTCGACTGCATGATGAAGCTCACGCCGCAGCGGGTATTCGATGAAGTCGTAGCTGCCTTGCGGGATGAATTTATCCAAAAACGGCAATTCACCACGAATGACACGAATAAACACGAATTGTCACGAATAAAATCAACGTGACCACTTAGTTCTATTCGTGAACATTCGTGTAAATTCGTGGTTAAAAGCTTTTTTCAGATTTATTATAAGGTCTTGGAGAAACGCGGCTTTTCCGCCGATTGCTGCTTGAGGTAGGCGTCGAAAGGCATCGCGATGTTGCGCAGGAAGAAGCGGCCGGGTTGGGTCACCGTGACCTTTTCCGGCGACAGGGCAACCAGTCCGTCCGCTTCCATCTCCTTCAGTTCCGCCAGGGCATCGGCGAAATGGCTGTCGAAATCGATCCCCCAGGCACGCCCGAACGCTGCCTTGTCGAGTTCCAGATCGCACATGATGCGGGTGATGGCATCGCGCCTCAGCTTGTCCTCATTCGTGACGCGCAGGCCGCGCTCTGTCGGCAGCCGCCCCTCCCCCACCAGACGGTAGTAGTCGGACAGCTTTTTCACGTTCTGCACGAACACGTCCTCGGTCTGGCTGATGGAGGAAGCGCCGAAGGCATAGATATCGCAGTTCTTGTGGGTGGTGTAGCCCTGGAAGTTGCGGTACAGGGTCTTGCTTTGCTGCGCCTGGACGATTTCGTCGTCGGGCTTGGCGAAATGGTCCATGCCGATGTAGACGTAGCCTGCCGCGCCGAGCTTGTCCAATATCAGCTGCTGCAGCGCGAGGCGGGTTTGCAGGCTGGGCAGGTCGGATTCGACGATCAGCTTCTGGTGCTTCTTCATCCACGGCACATGGGCGTAATTGAACACCGCCAGCCGGTCCGGCCCCATGTCGATAATCTTGTCCAGCGTTTCGCGATAGGTTTCCACGGTCTGGTGCGGCAGGCCCACCATCAGGTCCATGTTGACGCTGTCGAAACCTTCCTCGCGCATCCAGCCGTACACCTGGCGGATCAGGCTTTCCGGCTGCACCCGGTTGACCGCCCGCTGCACGGTATCGTTCAGGTCCTGCACGCCCAGGCTGATGCGGTTGAAGCCGGCTTCCTTCAGGGCTTTGACATGTTCGCGGCTGAGCTCGCGCGGGTCCACCTCGCAGCCGGTCTCGGCATCGGCGGCGATGGTGAAGCGGCTGGCGATATGGGCAAACAGGCGACGGATGTCGTCAGGATGCAGGTAGGTCGGCGTGCCGCCGCCCCAGTGCAGTTGGCGCGCCACGCGGGCGGGGTTGGTCAGCGCCGCGACCCGGTCGATTTCCTGGAACAGGTAGTCCAGGTATTCGGTGGCGCGGCCATATTTCTTCGTCGCCACCATGTTGCAGCCGCAGTAGTAGCACAGCGTGTCGCAGAACGGGATGTGCACGTACAGCGACAGGTCGCGCCCCTTGTCCTGGGTCTGCCTGATTTCCTCCAGCCATTCCTTCTCGCCGAAGGCCTCGGTGAAATAGGGTGCGGTCGGATAAGAGGTGTAACGCGGTCCGGCCTTGCTGTATTTTTCCAGTAAAGATGCGGCGAGTTGCATGGTGAAGTGCTTTTCAGAATAGGTGAGGCGACGATTATACTCCGGCTTGAAAGCCGGTGGAAAAAACGGCCGAAAACCGCGATAATCAAGGCAAAACCACACAATAGAGAAAGGGCACCAACTTGACCGGCCTACCCAGGGAAATCTTCAAGGCCTACGACATCCGCGGCATCGTCGGCAAAACGCTGACCTCCGAAATCGTCGAGGCCATCGGCCATGCCATCGGTTCGGAAGCCGTGGCGCGCAAGCAGACCGCCATCGCCATCGGCCGCGACGGACGCCTCTCCGGCCCTGACCTGGCCGCAGCGCTGGCGCGCGGCATCCGGAAAGCCGGCATCGACGTGATCGACCTCGGCATGGTCGCCACCCCGATGACCTACTTCGCCGCCTACCAGCTGCAAACCCACTCCGCGGTGATGGTCACCGGCAGCCACAACCCGCCCGACTACAACGGCCTGAAGATGGTGCTGGGCGGAGACACCCTGTCCGGCGACGCGATCCAGGCGCTGCGGATTCGGCTGGAACAGGGCGACCTGGTCAACGGCAGCGGCAGCTACAGCAGCCACGACATCGCCGACGAATATCTCAACCGCATCACCTCCGACGTCAAGCTGGCGAGAAAGATGAGGATCATCGTCGACTGCGGCAACGGCGTGCCCGGTGCCTTCGCGCCCAGGCTCTACCGCGACATGGGCTGCGAAGTGGAGGAAATGTTTTGCGAAGTGGACGGCAACTTCCCCAACCACCACCCCGACCCCTCGGTGCCCGAGAACCTGCGCGACCTGATCGCCCGCCTCAAGACCAGCGATGCCGAAATCGGCTTCGCCTTCGACGGCGACGGGGACCGCCTGGGCGTGGTCACCAAGGACGGCCGGATCATTTTCCCCGACCGCCAGCTGATGCTGTTCGCGCAGGACGTGCTCGCGCGCAACCCCGGCGCGGAAATCATCTTCGACGTCAAATCCACCCGCAACCTGTTCTCCTGGATCCGCGACCACGGCGGCAAGCCGCTGCTGTGGAAGACCGGCCACTCCTTCATCAAGGCCAAGATGAAGGAAACCGGCGCCCTGCTGGCCGGCGAGATGAGCGGCCACATCTTCTTCAGGGAGCGCTGGTACGGCTTCGACGACGGCCTTTACGCCGGTGCGCGGATGCTCGAATTCCTTTCGAAGCAGGCTGACATCAACGCCACCCTGCACGGCCTGCCGGACACCGTAAACACGCCGGAACTCCAGATCAAGATGGAGGAAGGCGCGCACTACGCCCTGATCGACAAGCTGCAAAAAACCGCCAAATTCCCGGATGCGACGGAAGTCATCACCCTCGACGGCCTGCGCGTGGAATATGCCGACGGCTTCGGCCTGATGCGCCCGTCCAATACCACACCGGTGATCGTGCTGCGTTTTGAGGCGGATAACGAAGTGGCGCTGAAGCGGATTCAGGAAGAATTCAGGGCAGTGTTGCTGGCAGCGGCCCCGGATTTAACCTTGCCTTTTTAACGGCGGTTCAATCGCTTTTCAAGATAACGGGTTAATCGCGCTCCAGTCCGATCCTACAAGCGGTCTTCTCAACCTGGCGACGTTCGTGAACTATCCGGGCGTCTTGCTTGCCCCTTGTTACAGGTTAGGAGGTAAAATACGCGCATGTACTCATTCATCCGCTCCATATTCTTCAGCCTCGACGCTGAAACCGCCCACGGCCTCGGCATGCGGGCAATCAGGGATGCCCACCGGCTGGGCCTGCTGTGCCTGCTCGCGCCGCGCATCAAAACAACGCCCCGCACCGTAATGGGTTTGACCTTCCCCAACCCGGTCGGCCTGGCCGCCGGGCTGGACAAGGACGGCGACTACATCGACGCGCTCGGCGCGCTGGGCTTCGGCTTCATCGAAATCGGCACGGTCACGCCTCGCCCCCAGCCCGGCAACCCCAAGCCGCGCCTGTTCCGGCTGCCGAAGGCGGAGGCGATCATCAACCGCATGGGCTTCAACAACAAGGGGGTCGACTATCTGGTCAGCAGCGTCAAACGCAGTCGCTACAAGGGCATCCTCGGCATCAACATCGGCAAGAACTTCGACACACCGATCGAAAAGGCCGTTGACGATTACCTGATCTGTTTGCGCAAGGTCTACCCCTACGCCAGCTATGTCACCGTCAACATTTCCTCGCCCAACACCAAGAACCTGCGCCAGCTGCAGCAGTCGGACGAGCTGGAAAACCTGCTTGCCGCACTCAAGGCCGAACAGAAGGCGCTCGCCGAGCAACACGGCAAGTACGTGCCGCTGGCCCTCAAGATCGCGCCCGACCTCGACACCGAGCAGATCATCATGATCGCCGACCTGCTGCTCAAATATCAGATCGACGGCGTGATTGCCACCAACACCACCATCGGCCGCGAAGGCGTGGAAGGCCTGCCGCACGCCGAGGAAACCGGCGGTCTCTCCGGTGCGCCGGTGCGCCAGAAATCCAACGCGGTGATCAAGCAGCTCTCCATTGCCCTGCAGGGAAAAATCCCGATTATCGGGGTTGGCGGCATCATGAACGGGCTCGATGCTGCGGAAAAGATACAGGTTGGCGCCAGCCTGGTGCAGTTCTACTCCGGCTTTATTTACCGTGGCCCGGAGCTGATAGCCGAAGCCGCGCGCGAGATCGAAAGCGCTGAATGCATGTCCTGCAAACAGAAGTGATCACAGCATGCTGATCGGCGTCCCCAAGGAAATCAAAGACCACGAATACCGCGTCGGCATCACCCCGGCCGGGGTCCGCGCCCTGACCGACGCCGGCCACGAAGTGCTGGTGGAAACTCGTGCTGGCGAGCGCATCGGTTTTATCGACGAACTCTATCTGGCTGCTGGAGCCAGGATAGTCGACACGCCATCCGAAGCCTACGCCTGCCCGCTGATCGTCAAGGTCAAGGAGCCTCAACCCGGCGAGATTCCGCTGCTCCGCGAAGAACAGGTGCTGTTCACCTATCTGCATCTGGCCGCCGACCCGGCACTCACCGGTCGCCTGCTGGAAAGCAAAATTGTCGCCATCGCCTACGAAACCGTCACCGACGCGGCGGGGACTCTGCCCCTGCTCACACCGATGTCGGAAGTGGCCGGCAGGATCGCCATCCAGGCCGGCGCCACCGCGCTGCAGCTAGCCAACGGAGGCCGCGGCGTGCTGCTCGGCGGAGTCCCCGGCGTGGCGCCCGGAAAAATATTGATCCTCGGCGCCGGCACAGTCGGCACCCATGCCGCCAGGATGGCGCTGGGGCTGGGTGCAGCCGTCACCCTCATGGACATCAGCCTGCCGCGGCTGCGCCATCTCGATGAGGTATCCGGCGGCCGTCTCAAGACCCGCTATTCCGAAGCGCATGCCATCGAGGAACTGGTGTGCGAGGCCGACCTGATAGTCGGCGCTGTGCTGCTCCCCGGCAAGCGCGCGCCGAAATTGATCAGCCGCGCCCTCGTCCAACGGATGAAACCGGGCTCGGTGCTGGTTGATGTGGCGATCGATCAGGGCGGCTGTGCCGAAACCTCCCATCCCACGACGCATTCCAGCCCCACTTACATCGAGGAAGGCGTAGTGCATTACTGCGTTGCCAACATGCCGGCAGCCTGCGCGCGCACCGCCACCCAGGCGCTGACCAACGCCACCCTGCCCTACGTGCTGGCGCTTGCCGGCAAGGGATGGAAGGAGGCGCTGAAAGCGGATGCCGGGCTGCGCAAGGGGCTCAACCTCCACCTTGGCCAGGTCACCCATGCCGGCCTGGCTGCCGATCTCGGCTATTCCTGGCTAGCGCCTGAAACAGCCTTGGCCTGATAGGAATTTGTTGTTGCACGAATTTATAGAAGTGTTATCTTATAAAAGAGTTAGATATCTTGATGCCCGAACTTGTTGATGAGTTGCAAGTAGGGGATTTAATGGCCGATAATCCCCCCCATAGCGAACATTGAGGCGGCCTGACGACGATGGAACATTACTTTTTCATTCTGCTCGGCACGGTATTGGTCAACAACATCGTGTTGGTCAAGATGCTTGGCCTGTGCCCCTTCATGGGGGTATCCAAGAAGCTGAGCGCCGCCGTCGGCATGGGTGCGGCGACTGCCTTCGTCCTCACCCTGGCTTCCGGCCTGAGCTACTTGGTGGATCACCACCTTTTGATCCCCAACGACCTCAGCTATCTGCGCACCCTGTCCTTCATCGTGGTGATCGCGGCCATCGTCCAGTTCACCGAAATGTTCATTCGCAAATCCAGTCCGGTGCTGTATCAGGTGCTGGGCATCTACCTGCCTCTGATCACCACCAACTGCGCGGTGCTCGGCATCCCCCTGCTGAACGTGCAGGAAAATCACAATTTCATCGAATCCCTGGTTTACGGCTTCGGCGGCGCGGTCGGTTTCGCACTGGTGCTGGCGTTGTTCGCCGCCATGCGCGAGCGCCTTGAAGGTGCCGCCATCCCGGCCCCGTTCCGCGGCTCGGCCATCGCGATGGTTACCGCCGGACTGCTGAGCCTGGCGTTCATGGGTTTTGC
>JAIOJM010000375.1 GCA_019911785.1 Sulfuricella sp.
CGTGCGCTGCATGCATTGCATCAACGTCATGACCGGCGCTCTGGCTCCGGGCAAGGACAAGGGCGTGACCATCCTGATCGGCGGCAAGAGCGTGCTGAAGATCGGCGCCACCATGGGGACCGTGATCGTGCCGTTCATGAAACTGGAGTCCGACGAGGACTTCGACAAGCTGGTCGAGCTCGGCCAGAACACCATCGACTTCTTCGCCGAAAACGCGCTGGAGCACGAGCGTACCGGCGAGATGATCGACCGCATCGGCCTGGTCAACTTCCTCGAAGGCATCGGCGTGGATGTCGACGCAAACATGATACTTGAGCCGCGCTCCAATCCTTATGTCCGCATGGACGGCTGGGACGAAGAGGTCGAGAAGGCCAACCAGCGCAAGGCAAGCGCAGCCTGACGCATCAAGGCTGGGAGTAAACCAGCTTGTAACCCGCATGCCGGAAGGCATGCGGGTTTTTCTCTTTTAGACTTGCGGAATGGTTCCGCTCGATTCCAGCTCCAGCAGGCTTTCCGCCTCCCGCTGGAGGAGAACGAGCTTGTCGGCGATGTCCGGGGCGCGATTACGACACGCCACTTCCAGGCGCATGGCGGCAATTTCAAGTGCGGAAATGCCGCAGTAGAGCGCGCCGCCACGCAGCCTGTGAGCCAGCGCCTCGACTTTTTCAAGATCGAAAGCCGAAAGGGCTGCCTGCAAGGCATCCAGGCAGGGCGGCAATTCAGCAAGCTGCATTCTCAGTGAAGCCAGCCAGCTCTGTCGACACCCCCCCGCCCGCTCCATGCCCAGCCCGGCGTCGATGATCGGCAGATCGGAGTGAGGCGAAGCGGGGAAATCCTCCTCCACACTCCACCCCTCTTTCTTTCCGGCACTCTGGGCGCAAACAGGCGCGAGCGGAACCCATTTTTCGATGGTCTTGCGCAGCGCCTCCTCGGTCAGGGGTTTTTCCAGGTAGTCATCCATCCCGGCGGCCAGATAGCGCTCCCTGTCACCGCTCAGGGCATTGGCGGTCAGCGCAACGACGGGAATCGCCTTGCCCCCCTCCTGCAACATCCGGATGCGCCTCGTCGCCTCGATGCCATCCATCGCCGGCATATGCACATCCATCAGGATCAGGTCGTAGTGCTGCCTGCCGCAAGCCTCCAGGGCAGCGATGCCATCCGCCGCCTCGTCCACGGCAATACCCCACTGATGCAACAAGATCGTGTTCAGTTTGCGGTTGATTTCGTTATCGTCCACCACCAGGATATGTAGCTGGACGGGTGGAGTGTTTCCCTCCCCCGGCAAGGGGGAGGGAGTGGAGATGCCCAGGCTCTCAACAGGCCGTGGAGGGAGTAAAGCCGTGCCCCCACCCGCTTCCTTGAGGCACAGCGAAATCGTGAATCGGGATCCCTTGCCCGGCGCGCTCTCAACCGCGATGGTGCCATTCATCATTTCAACCAGACGCTGGGAAATTGCCAGCCCCAGCCCCGTTCCTCCGTAGCGGCGGGTAATCGAGGCATCCCCCTGGCTGAATGGCTGGAACAGCTGCCCCAGCTGTTCGTCGGTCATGCCGATTCCCGTGTCAGCCACGCAGATTTCGGCGTGCGTGAAGCCGTCGCCTCCATCCAGATATTTCACTGTGACGGTCACTGCACCGGAGTGGGTAAATTTGATGGCATTGCCGAGGAGGTTGGCCAGGATCTGACGGATCCGGGACGGATCGCCCATCAGGTTGGCAGGCAAGTCCCGGTCGATCTCCAGGATCAGGCGCAATCCCTTGCTCTGGGCACTGGGCGTATAGAAGAGGATGCACTGCTCGATCAAATTACCCAGATCGAACGCCAGGCATTCAATCGACAGCTTGCCCGCCTCGATCTTGGACAAGTCCAGGATGTCGTTGATAATCGCCAGCAAGGTCTGGGAGGAGGTTTCGCAAATTCTGAGATAATCCTGCTGGACATTGTCGATGCGGGTTTTGCCCATCAAACCGAGAAATCCGATCAGGCCATTCAACGGCGTGCGGATTTCATGGCTGACGTGGGCAAGAAACTGGCTTTTTGCCTGATTGGCCAATTCCGCACTGGCTTTGGCTTGTTCGGCCTCTTCCTTGAGCCTTGCCAGATCTCTCGTCCGCTCCTCGATGCGCTCCTGCATGTGGCTGTAGGCCGATTGCAGCTCTCCCGCCATGTCGTTGAAGCCTTGTTCCAGTTCCGCCAGCTCGCCGCCGGAGTCCACCGCGACGCGAGTATCGAGCTTGCCGTGGGTCATGCGCACGACGGCGTCGAGCAGGCGCGACAGCGGATGGGTGACGTCGCGGCTCATGCGCAGCGCCAGCAACAAAGCCCCGAAAAATCCGAAAAACGATGGTTATGCTGATCAGAATGAAATGGGTTTTGCGCTGCTGGGTGGCGGCCGTGGAGAGCTCCACGTAAACCCGCCCGAGCACTTTCCTTTTCTTGGCGTCAGAAGGTTCCGCGCGATCATACAGGCCATATTCGTTAATATCGTTTTCATTCTGGTAAATCGGCGCTGCAAAAACCAGGGAATTCTTTCCGGTCGAGTCGACCTGGCCGACGTCGGCCGGCCCGGCTGCTTTAAAGTCGAACTGGCTGGGCCGGCCACTCACAGCGAGGAGCTTGCCGCGGTCATCGGTAATGATGATTGCGTTGACGCCTTCTTCCTTCATCACCGCCTGAGCGAGCGCCTGAAGAATTTCGCGGTTGCCGGAAAACGCACCGTATTCGCTGGCCGGCGCAAGCTGACGGGCGATCAGCATGCCCCGCGACCTCAGGGCGCCGTCCATTTCGGTAATGCCGCCAATCATGATCAGAATACTCAGCAGAGTGGATATGACGACCACCGGGAACATCGCCAGGAACAGGATCCTGTATTTGATGCTCCAGTTTTTCATGGTTCGCCCTCTGAAGTGCGCTTCAGTTTGTTGTTCAGGCTGGCTTCATCGTCGAGGCTGATACCGAGCGAGCGGGCAACCTGAGCATTGACGCCGACCGAGAAATAGCGGGGTGACTGGGGCGGCGGCAAGCGCCGCTCTGCCGCCAGGCGCTGGATCATTTCCGCCGCCTGCTGGCCGATTTGCTCCGGCGCGCTGAACACCGCCGCAATCGCGCCCGCCTTGACATAGGAAGGTGAAAATCCCAGCAGCGGCACTTGATGGCGGTAGGTGGTAAGAAGAATGCTCTGGATGGTATTGCGGTTGTAGATCAGCGGATCGGGAACCGCCAGCAGCACATCGCTTTCACCCAGCAGCCGCTTCAATGCCGGCAACAGGTCGGCTTCGCCATCCACCGTCTCGATGATCGCAACCAAGCCGGCAGCCTTGGCCGCCGCGCTCAGTGCCGTGGCAAGCTCGGTGGAATTGGGGGCCAGCAGGATACCGACTTTCGTCCGCCCGGGAAGAGCATGGCGAATCAGGGCAAACTGGCGTGCCCACGGCTGGTCCAGGGTGATCGCGGAGAAATTACGCGGATCGCCCAGGCGCCCGCTCTGCCGGGCAGTTTTCTCGAACGCCGCACGCGGAACCAGCACGCTGAGCACGGGCTGAGGCAAGTTTTTTTGCGCCAGCGCTTCCATCGCACCGGTACCGACCGCCACCAGCAACTGCCCGGGGTCGGCACGGAGAGATTCCGCTTCCTTCAAAGCGATCACTTTGACCGGCAGCCGGGCTGTACCGTTACCCCAGGAAAGGGCCGCGCGCAGTTTGTCCGCCACCTGGACGTAGGCGCCGCCTTCCTCGCTGAGCACCACGGTCACCCCGTCCAGCGCTGCCGCCGCGCGCGGCAGACAGAACATGGCCAGGGTGAGGCATAGAGCGGAGAGGAAGCGCCAGTAGTGCATCAGGTTCTCAGAGGTCCGGCTTCAGATTGAGCCAACAGGCTGGATATTGGATTAATGTGAAATTTGAGCATGCCCATAACTTATCAGAAAGCCTGCCCAATTCGTATAGGGGATTCCCTCATACTATGAAGCTATCCATCACAATCAGAGGTCCAGCTTCAGATTAAGCCAGGCAGTGCGGCCCGGCGGCTGATTGTCGTGGCGGTATTCGAAGTAACGGGCATCGGCCAGGTTCTGTACTATCAGGGCCAGTTCGCCACTTCCAGTTCCAGCCTTGAACCGGTAGGCGACGCGACCATCCCAGCGGCGGTAGCTATCGACGAAATATTGTTGATTGGTGCTTGGGCCGGAATCCGCTCCCAGCATATGCACCTTGCCCACCTGGTAACCCACCAGGCTTCCGCTCCATTTGTCATTGAAGCGATGCGTCAGCATCAGGCTTTGGCTGTTGGTGGGCGCCGAATCGGTATAAGGCTGGCCATCCTCGTCGGGGCTGTCGACACGAATATGGGAGAGGCCATAAATCAGCCGGGTGCGTTGGCCCAGTTGCCACTGCAACTGCGTTTCGAAGCCTTTCACCACGGCACTGCCGGTATTATGGCTTGCGAGCGACTTGGACCCATAACAGGCAATGCCCGGTGCGGTCAGTCCTGCCGGAACAAAAGGCGGCACCACGTAACCGCCAATAGTCGGCAAAGTACCCGTGGGATTGCAGGGATTATAATCCAAAGGGGAAATCAGATCGGTGAGTTCGTCATGAAACAAGCGGAAATCCACATCCAGTGAGGCATGATGTCCGATATACCCAAGCTCGGTCGAGGTGATGCGCTCCGGACGCAAACCACCAACGGCGTAACGCATGATGTAATCCGCCTGTGAAGGCAACGGGGCGGGCGCTCCGGTTGGGATGCGGTAACGGTTGTCCACCGCCTCTTCATACAGGGTCGGGGTCCGGGTCGCCTTGGAGTGGCTGGCACGCAACGTATGGTCAGCTGCGAAATGCCAGTTCACCGCCATGCGGGGGGTGACATCGGTACCGGTAAAATCGTTGTTCTCGGCCATCGCGCCCACATTCACCACCACTTCGGGCTTGACGCGCCACTCCAGGTTGCCGAACAGCCGTGCCAGATGGAAATCGAAGCGATCCTGCCTGTTCAGATACAATGGCCAATAAGTTTGATCGAGGCGCACGCTGCCGCCCCACACCAGGCGGGTGTGGTCGCTCGGCGAGAAAGTGTGCTGCGCCTCCAGGTCGTAACGCTGGGCAACCACATCGGCATTGATGCTCAGCCCCTGGTACTTTGGATCAGTCGGATAGAGGGTATCAACGCTGCTTTCATATCCGTGATAAAACTGCACCGACAATTCGTTGCCCACATCCAGGCTGCGGCGCCAGCGCAATTGTTCGAAATGGTTGTCGACGCTCTTGTTGCGCGGGTAAAAACTGTCACCCAGCAAACCTTCCTGACGGACACCCCCGTTATAGCCGAACTGGAACTCAAATTGGTCAACGCTGCTGAGATGGTAATCAGCACGGAAATTGAGCATCCCTATCCTTTTATCATCGTACTTGTTGAACTCCCAGCGACTCGAATTTTCCAGAGGGTTGTCGATCCTGGCATTCTCCCCCTTGTCATTACGCTGGCTGGCCGTCAAGCGGTAAGTCAGGTCGCCGCTGCGACCGCCGTACCGCGCCACCACCTCATCCCGGTTGCGCCCGGAGGAAACCGACACAAACTTTCCTTGCTGCTCCGCCGGATGACGAGTAATGATATTGATGACACCGAGGAAGGAATTGGCGCCGTAACTGGCGGAATTCGGGCCGCGGATCACCTCGATGCGCTCGATGTCATCCAGTGCCAGCGGAATATCGTCCCACAGCACCCCGCCGAACAACGGCGAATAGACCGAACGCCCGTCCACCATAACCTGCATGCGATGGGCATAGGCGTCGCTCAGGCCATGGTAGCTAACCATGGAGTTGGTGGTATATACATTACTGGCGTGGTAAGCGACATACATGCCCGGCACCAGCCGGAACACTTCCGCCAGATCCCAGGCGCCGGATTCCTTGATCATCTGCCGGTCGATTATGGTCACTGCCGCGGGCGCTTCGTCCACCCGCTGGGAAAGGCGCGAGACGCTGAGCACGACAGGCATCTCGTCCAGATAGGCGCTTTCCGAAAATGCGCTGTTTTCACCTGCCGACACCATGCCGGCAGAGAGCAACAGGACGCTGCCCAACAAGCCGTGCCCGGAACAAAAACGATAATAAATAAAAAGGGGTTTGCGCACGTCAGCCTCCCAAGCCACAGTTTTTATTTCTGGTCTAAATTTTTATTGTCGGATAGACCCGCTAATTTATTGGAAGTACTGACAAATTACCAGAAAACCCTCGCATTTCTATCCCCATCCCGGCCTTCCCCCTGTCTCGCCGTGGTCGCTGCGAAGCAGCGGGAACCCGGCGGTGACACTCGCACGAGTGCAAGAGGGAAGGAGAAAGATGGCTGTACTTGAGTAGGTACCATTTTACTAGGTTATGCTTGCCCGGTCGCGCGCTTCCCGCCGCAACGCTGGCGTGGTTGTATACTTAAGACTGTTCGTGCGCCCCCAATCTATCGCGGAGAAATCATGGCAGACATCGATGCGGCATCCGGCAACCCACGGCCCGCAGACTCGCTGGTGACCCTCACCCATGTGATCTACGCCCTGCACGCTTTCACGGTGGTCACCGGCATCCTGAGTTCGGCATTCATCCTGACCGCGTTCCTCACCGGCTGGCCCTCGATTCTCGCGGTGATCCTCAACTACCTCAAGCGGGGCGAGGCGCGCGGCACCTATCTCGAATCCCACTTCCGCTGGCAGATACGCACTTTCTGGTTTGCGCTGCTGTGGGTATTCATCGCCTGGCTGTTGGTTTTCACCCTG
>JAIOJM010000376.1 GCA_019911785.1 Sulfuricella sp.
TTTTCGGTGATGCCAAAGCCATCCTTGGTGATGAAGTTTTTCGGCATCATTTTTTCGACGTTGGCCACCTTGCTGAGCTGTGCCATACCGACTTTCCACTTGTAAGGCTTGTTCGACACGCGGTCGATGGTGGGCATTACCGAGTTGTGGCCCTTGAGTGCAAATTCGACTGCTGCCTTGCCCATCGCATAGGCCTGGTCCACGTCGCTCTTCGAAGCGATGTGGCGAGCGGCGCGTTGCAGGTAATCGGCCACGCCCCAGTGGTATTTGAGGCCGAGACCTTCGCGAACGATGTTAGCCACTACCGGCGCAACGCCACCCAGTTGGGCATGGCCGAAGGCGTCCTTGAGTCCCTGGTCGGCGAGGAACTTGCCGTCGGCACCCATCACGCCTTCGGACACGACCACGGTGCAGTAGCCGAATTCCTTGACCAGCCCGTCCACCCGGGCAAGGAATTTTTCCTTGTTGAAGGTCACTTCCGGAAACAGGATCACGATCGGCTGTTCGGCGTCCTTGGTGGAAGCCAGCGCACCAGCGGCAGCGATCCAGCCGGCGTGGCGGCCCATCACTTCGAGCACGAATACCTTGGTCGAGGTCTTCGCCATGGAAGCCACGTCGAAGGTCGCTTCCAGGGTGGAAACGGCGATGTACTTGGCGACAGAACCGAAGCCGGGGCAGTTGTCGGTGATCGGCAGGTCGTTATCCACGGTCTTCGGCACATGGATGGCCTGGATCGGATAGCCCATCTTTTCCGAAAGCTGCGACACTTTCAGGCAGGTGTCGGCGGAATCGCCACCGCCGTTGTAGAAAAAGTAGCCGATGTTATGCGCCTTGAACACCTCGATCAGGCGCTCGTACTGGAGCTTGTTCTCTTCCAGGCTTTTCATCTTGAAGCGGCAGGAGCCGAATGCACCGGACGGCGTGTAACGCAACGCGGCGATGGCCTTGGCGGTATCCTTGCTGGTGTCGATCAGGTCTTCGGTCAACGCGCCGATGATCCCGTTGCGGCCGGCATAGACCTTGCCAATGACGTCCTTGTGCTTGCGCGCAGTCTCGATCAAACCGCAGGCGGATGCATTGATCACCGCGGTCACGCCACCGGACTGGGCATAAAAAGCGTTCTTCTTCGCCATATCTTTAGACTCCCTACTAATAATTATTGATTCTGCTGACGTTTCGCTTCGTGGTCGGCCTGGAGCTTGAGCAGGGTCACCACGCAATCGAGCAGGTCATCGTATTCCGCCTTGCCGGTGCCGTACTGCTCGCGCGCCGAGTAAAAGAACTGGCAGCGGTAACGATTATCGCCAACCTTGGATATCACGAAACCGGCGCCTTGCTCCTTCCACACCATCGCGGGGCAAATCGTCAAATCCGGCACGGCGGGATCAAGACGCAATTCGACGTCGGCCAACTGCACCTCTACCGGCTTGCCATAGCGCTCCTTGAGGGTGGCCTCGACTACCCAGAGCTCGGAATCGGTGATGTTGGGGACGCCGCTCATGCTCTGTCGATTAACCCAATGCGGCAAAAATGGAATCGCGGATCTGATCCACTTTGCCGATGCCGGAAACCTTGACGCACTTTGGCGCGCCTGCGGCGCCGGAAGCAGCCCAGTCGGAGTAGTACTTAACCAGCGGCTCGGTCTGAGCGTGATACACGTCCAGACGCTTCTTCACGGTTTCTTCCTTGTCGTCGTCGCGCTGGATCAGATCTTCGCCGGTGACGTCATCCTTGCCGGCCACCTTGGGCGGATTGAAGATGACGTGGTAGGTACGGCCGGAAGCCAGGTGGGCACGGCGACCGGACATGCGCTTAATGATTTCTTCGTCGGGAACGTCGATCTCGACCACGTAATCGATCGGCACGCCGGCGGCTTTCATCGCGTCGGCCTGCGGAATGGTGCGCGGGAAACCGTCGAACAGAAAACCCTTGGCGCAATCCGCTTCCAGGATGCGGTCCTTGACCAGGCCGATGATGATTTCATCCGACACCAGACCGCCCGCGTCCATGATCTTCTTGGCAGCAATACCCAGCTCGGTGCCGGCCTTGACCGCAGCGCGCAGCATGTCGCCGGTGGAAATTTGCGGAATACCGTATTTTTCCTTGATGAAAGTAGCCTGAGTGCCTTTACCGGCGCCAGGGCCGCCCAATAGAATCAAACGCATAAAACCTCCCGTTATCGTGTGTTAGTGGTTTGCCCGGGCGCATGCCCAACCAAATATATTTTTACCCAGCTTGTCGTCAAGGATATTCAAAAACACTTACAGATGCACATTCAAATTTTGTATCAGCCCATAAAACTAGCTAAGGAGTTTCCTTACCCTTTGCAGATCCTCCTCGGTATCCACGCCCGCAACAGGTGCCTGCTCAACCACTGCAACGCCTATGCGGTAGCCGTGCCACAGCGCACGCAGCTGCTCCAGCGCCTCGAACTGCTCGATGGAGGCAGGCTGCAACTGCTTGTAAATTTTCAGGAACGAGGTGCGATAGGCATAGATACCGATATGGCGATAGGCAGGCAACCCCTCGGGGAGTGAGGAGTGAGAAGTGAGGAGTGAGGGGTTCGGCCAGGCATCGCGCGCCCAGGGAATCGGGGCACGGCTAAAATACAGCGCATGACCATCACGGTCGGTCACCACCTTGACGACATTCGGATTGAGCAGGTCGGCGCAATCGTGGATGGCGTGGCAGGCGGTGGAAATCGCCGCCCCCGGATGGTCGTGAAGGTGTTGCGCCACCGCGCGGATCAGCGACGGTTCGATCAGCGGCTCGTCACCCTGCACGTTGACCACGATTTCGTCGTCGCCCCAACCGCGTTGACTTGCCACCTCGGCAATGCGATCGGTGCCGGAGGGATGGTCGGGCGAAGTCATGCAGACCTGGTGACCAAGGGCACGCACGGCGTCGGCGATGCCTTGATGGTCCGTCGCCACCCAGACCTCATCGGCGCCGCTCTCCAGAGCGCGTTCGACCACATGCAACACCATCGGTCGACCGGCGATGTCGAGCAGCGGCTTGCCGGGCAGGCGGGTGGAGGCGAAGCGGGCGGGAATGACGACTTTGAAATTCATTATCAACTTCTTTACCACGAATGACACGAATGTTCACGAATGTTCACGAATAATTCGAGTGCATTCGTGAACATTCGTGTCATTCGTGGTTAATCTGTAGGCTAGACCTCTTCCTCAGGCGGCAGCTTGCGCGCCTCGTCTTCCAGCATCACCGGAATGTCATCGCGGACCGGGTAAGCCAGGCGGCAGGGTTTGCAAACCAGCTCCTGCTCGGCTTTTTTGTAGACCAACGGCCCCTTGCACAACGGGCATACCAGAATTTCAAGCAGCTTGGCGTCCATCAATATCCCTCAATTTTTGTAGCATTGTTTGTCCGAAAGCCGGCGGCATGACTGCCTCCACCGCCAGCGCCCAAACCCGTTCGTCGGCGAAACCGGCGCATTTGACCGCATCCTTCTCGGTCATCAGCAAGGCATCGGCATCACCGTAATCCAGATCCTGCGGCCGGTAGGCGTAATGATCGGGGAAAGCGTGTTCCTCGAACGCCAGCCCCAGCCTGCGCAAATGCGCGAAAAACCGTTGCGGGTTGCCGATGCCGGCCACGGCATGAAGCCTCTTGCCGCCAAAATCGGCGGCTCCGGCACGCAACTCCGGCTGGCGCAAATTGCAAAACACCTCGCCTTCCAGGCTCATTTCGAACTCGTTGCGCAGTCTCATGGCCGCCTTCAGGCTGCCGCCGTTCACCACCACCGCATCCACCGACCCGAGGCGAGAAACACCTTCACGCAATGGCCCCGCGGGCAACAGCAAGCCATTCCCGAATTTGCGCTCCCCGTCCACCACCACGATTTCCAGATCGCGGTCGAGACGGTAATGCTGCAGACCATCGTCGCTCACCAGCACGTCGCACTCCGGATGCGCTCGCAGCAAGGCGTTTCCTGCCGCCACCCGGTCGCGGCCAACCCATACCGGGCAGCCGCTTTTTCTTGCCAGCAGCAGCGGCTCATCGCCCACCACCGCCGGGTCACTGCGGGCATCCACCGCCGCCACGCCCTGAGTGCCGCCACCGTAACCGCGGCTGACAATGCCGGGATGGTAGCCCTGTTGCCGCAGAAAATCAGCCAACCATAATACCAGCGGAGTTTTTCCGGTACCGCCGGCGCTGATATTGCCGACCACGATCACCGGCACCGGCAACCGGATAGCGCGCAGCAGTCCGGCACGGTAAAGCCCTCGACGTAGCGCCGCAACCAGCCCGAACAGGATACTTATAGGAAACAACACAACATGCCACGGCGTCAGGCCGTACCAAATTTTCTCAAGCCAGCGCACGGGCTTGCCTGAAGTCACTTGGCGGGGGCCGCCTGGGTGGCAAAAGTGATGTGGCTGTAACCCGACAGGCGCGCGGCCTCCATGACGTTCACCACCGCCTGGTGGGTCGCCTTGGCATCGGCATTGATGATAATCACCGGATCTGGCTTGTCCCCCGCTGCGCGGCGCAGCGCCAGGCTGAGCGCGGCAGTATCGGTATCAGCCACGGCCGAACCGTTGATCAGGTAACGGCCGGTGGAATCCACCGCCACGTTGATGGCAGCGGGCTTGTCGGCCGGTTTTTCCGCCTCGGCGGTGGGCAGGTTAATCTGCAATTCGGCAATCTGGGAAAAAGTGGTGGTGACCATCAGGAAAATCAGGATCACCAGCAGCACGTCAATCATCGGGATCAAATTGATCTCGGGGTCTTCCTTGGCCCTGCCGCGCTGAAAATCCATTACTTCCGCTCGCCGTGGACGATCTGCACCAACTTGATCGCCTGCTGTTCCATTTCCAGCACCAGTGTTTCAGCGCGGGCGCGGAAATAGCGGTAAAAAATCATGCTGGGAATCGCCACGATCAGGCCCATGGCAGTGTTGTACAGCGCCACCGAAATGCCGTGCGCCAGTTCGGCGGGGCTGCCGCCGCTCGGCCGCAGCGCGCCGAAGATCTCCACCATCCCGATCACCGTACCGAACAGCCCGAGCAGCGGGCTCACCGAGGCGATAGTGCCGAGCGTATTGAGCGAAACCAGGAAAGACAGGCCATATTTCAGGCGGGGCTGTTCGATCTCGTGGGCAACGCGCCGGCCGGTTTCCTCGATGTCTTCCTCCATCACTTCACGCGAGCTCTTGGCATTCCTCAACCCGGCCGCAAAAATCTGCCCGAGGTAGGAGTGCTTTTCCAACTGCGCCACCTTTTCCGGGGTCACCGCACCCTGCTTGACCCATTCCTGCACCTGGGAGAGCAAATCCTTGGGTGCGATCAGGTTGAATGTCCACAAATGCCAGCCGATGATCGTCAAGGAAATAACCGATGCCATGATCAGCGGCCAGATCGGCCAGCCCGCTGCTTGAATAATGGATAACACTCGCCCTTCTCCCTTATAATTCCGGCATCTCGTAAAATGCCCGTAACTTTAGCCTGCCACAGTGTTTTCGGCAAGCCCGGTTAAGTAGCCAGGTTAAGTAGACCATATTGTTTAAATCATTTTTAATCACTATGATAATAATTGACTAAACCATAAGAGGAAAAACCATGGCTCATACAGATACCAAAGTACTCACCGCGCACGTACCGCTGCCACTGGCTGAAAAAGTAGATCAGTTAGCCGCTCGCCTCGAACGCTCGCGCGGCTGGATCGTCAAGCAAGCGTTGGCGGCCTGGATCGACCAGGAAGAGGAACGCAGCCGTTTGACCCGCGAGGCGTTGGCTGATGTGGATGCCGGGCGAGTCATCGACCACCAGTCCGTGCAGGCGTGGGCCGATAGCCTCGGCACTGCCCAGCCGCTGCCAGTGCCTCGCTAATGGAACTGAAGTGGACAAGCAAGGCGCTGTCCGACTTGGCACGGCTATATGAGTTTCTGGCTCCAGTGAACAAGTCGGCTGCGGCTCGTACCGTGCAATCGCTGACTGCCACGCCGGCCAGCCTGCTGGTGAATCCGAATATCGGTGAAAAGCTGGAGGAGTTCGAGCCGCGCAAGGTACGCCGGATTCTCGTTGGACACTACGAGATGCGCTACGAAATCCAGGAATCCACGATCTATGTGCTGCGGCTGTGGCACACGCGCGAGGATCGGTAGCGATACCCGACACAAGCGGTTGAAGCGTTAGCATACGATTTTTTCCGTTTTCTGCGGCGACCCCCGGTGCAGTGCATGGCAGGCGCTTGAGCAGTTCAGCCAGCCAGGCGCCCTCCACGATGACAGACACGCCCCCGGAGCGGCCTCCAGGCCGCGATTGGATACACCGGGAATCGCGGCCTGGAGGCCGCTCCCACAGGGATTAATCGAATTCATGAAATATCCGGGTTAAGTTATTGTCGTAAAAACCCTTTACCGACTATCCACAAAGACTGTGGATAACACTGTGGGCAAGTTGGTAGCATTCACCCTAACCTGCCCAAGGCAAAAGAGAATTTCACTCAGGTTAAAATTTAACCTGCTGTTTTATCGTTTAAAAACAATCAACTAAAAAAATACGCAATAGGCTCAGGGTGATAGCAATTCGTAACACCCACATACGCCGGACTTGTGGATTAATGTAGAATGGAAAAATGCATTTCGCCCCAGCACTTACAGTCGAATCTCCGGTCCTCAGCGTCAGCGAACTGAACCACCGCGCGAAACAGCTGCTGGAGAGAAATTTCCCGCTGATGTGGATTTCCGGAGAAGTCTCCAACTTCATCGCCGCTGCGTCCGGCCACTGGTATTTTTCCCTCAAGGACAGCAATGCCCAGGTGCGCTGCGCGATGTTCCGCCACAAAAGCCAGTACCTCGACTGGCAGCCGCGCAACGGCGACCAGATCGAGGTGCGCGCCCTGGTCACCCTGTACGAACCGCGCGGCGAATATCAGCTTAACGTCGAAAACATCCGGCGCGCCGGATTGGGCGCGCTGTACGCAGCCTTCGGAAAGCTCAAGGCACGCCTGGAACAGGAAGGGCTGTTCGACGAAGCGCGCAAAAAACCCCTGCCCACCTTTCCCGGACAAATCGGCATCGTCACCTCCCCTGCCGCCGCCGCACTGCGCGACGTACTCACCACTCTGCGGCGGCGCATGCCCTCGATTCCGGTCATCCTGTACCCCACCCCGGTGCAGGGCGAAGGCGCCGCGGCGAAAATCGCCGAAGCGATCCGCACTGCCGCCAGCCGGGCCGAATGCGACGTACTGATCGTCTGCCGCGGCGGCGGCAGCATCGAAGACCTGTGGGCCTTCAACGAAGAAATCGTAGCGCGGGCGATCCATGCCTGCCCCATCCCGGTGGTCAGCGGCGTCGGCCACGAAACCGACTTTACCATCAGCGATTTCGTCGCCGACCGACGCGCCCCCACGCCGACTTCAGCGGCGGAACAGGCCAGCCCCAACCGCATCGACCTGCGGCACCGGATCGAGGCCATGCACAGCCGCCTGAACCGCCATCTGCGGCAAAAGCTGGAACAGCGCATGCAGCAGGTGGATTACCTGTCGCGGCGGCTGGTCCATCCCGGCGAAAGGCTGAACGCACGCCTGACGCATCTGACCCACCTGGGCCAGCGCCTGAACAACAACGCCGGCCATGCCCTCGCCGAACGCGAATGGCATTTGCAGAAGCTGGCTCACCGCCTGGCAGCGGCCAAGCCCGACATCACCGCGCACGAAGCACGGCAGCGCGAACTGGCGCGACGCCTGCAACTTTCCCTGTCTCACCGGATGCAGGATTACCAAACGGGACTGCAACAGCTACAGGCCAACCTCGCCCACCTCAACCCGCAGTCAGTGCTAGAGCGCGGCTTCAGCATGGTGCGCTCGGCCGACGGGAAAATCGTCTACGACAGCCAGGAAATCGCAATGGATGAAGCGCTTTCCATCACCTTCGCACGCGGCAGCGCCGTAGCCAGGGTAACGCGCAAGGAGGACGGGCGATGAATCCATTAGCCCAGATTGTCCATGTATGAATAATCTGGGTTGAACGATGCTGTGCTGTTCGATGAGTTGACACAGGGGGCGTGGCTGGCGATGATAACGTAATAATGAGGCGCTTCAATTGCAGTCCGGAGGCCGCTCCAATGGAAATCGCGTAAGGAAATCATGACCATTTCGCCAGAATCCGTCGCCACACCCCGCCGTTTATCGGTGAGCATCAAGCTGGGTGGGGTTTTCCTGCTGCTGGTGTCACTCGCCGCCGGTAACCTGTATTTAGCCGAGAGGCTGCACGATGGCATTGCGAATGTCGGCGGCATCATCAACCATAGCGGGCGGCTGCGCTATCTCTCCCAACAGATCGCCCTCCGTTCGGCCAGCTTCGTGCTGGAGCCGGATGCGGATGTCGGACAATTAGCGCGCGAGATGGAGAATGAATTCGAGCTGCATTACGCCAGGGTGGCACATGAGGTTGGGCAACTCCCCCTGTTGATGCACAGCACCGGAGACGATCTGGAAGATCGCCTGGAGCGGATCAGAAAAATCCGGCCATTCCAGCATGCCGCGCTGGAGCGGGTGCTGGCGGGAGTCGACCAGGAAGCGCGGCGCGTACCCCAAGGTGCGGTAGCCGCCTATTCGGTGCTGCTGTTGCGGGAGACCGATCGTTTGGTGAATGCCCTCGAAAAAGCTGCACAAACCGCCCACCAGCGGACGGATTTAATTATTTACTCGGTGCAGGCAGTGGAAGTCCTGCTGATGTTCTGGATCTTCTTCTACGTCCGCTCGCGGATCACCGTACCGATCCTCAAGCTGGCCGATTTCACCCGGCGTTTCGCCGCCGGCGAGCGTACCGTGCGCATGGATTTCCATTCCAGCGACGAAATCGGCGAACTGGTGCTGACGTTCAACACCACTGCGGCGCAGACCGCCGAACTGATCGAGGAACTCGACAGCCGCGCGCGGGAAAACGCCATGCTGGCCGCCATTCTCGAAGCCACCACCGACCTCGTCGGTACTGCTTCCCCGGAAGGGCGCTGTCTTTATCTAAATCGTGCCGGGCGCAAGATGCTGGGGTTTGCCGAGGATGAAGATATTGGCCGTTGCACCATCGCCGATTTCTACCCGCCAGAGATAGCCGATCAAATTCTCCACTCCGCTCTGCCCGCTGCAGCGCAGTCCGGGTCGTGGACCGGGGAGAGCATGCTGCGCTCGCGCACCGGAGCAGAGATTCCGGTGTCGCAGGTGACCATCGCCCACAAGGGAGAGGACGGCGCGGTAGATTACTATTCCACTATCATGCGCGACACAACGCATTTCAAGACGCTGGAGCATCGCCTGCAATCCTCGCTCGATTTCCATCTCAAACTGATGCAGGATTTCCCCAACCCGATCTGGCGCATCAACAAGGAAAGCAAGTGCGATTATGTCAACCACGCCTGGCTGGAATTCACCGGTCGCGCGCTGGAGCAGGAACTGGGCGACGGTTGGGCCGACGGCATACACCCTGAAGATCGTGAACACAGCCTCGGCACCTTCCTTTCCGCCTTCAACCGGCGCGAGCCGTTCACCATGGAATACCGCATGCACCATCGCGACGGCAGTTACCATTGGCTGCTGGATCACGGCGCGCCTTATACCGATTTGGACGGCGAGTTCGCCGGCTATCTCGGCACCTGTTACGACATCGAGGAACGCAGGCAGTACCAGTCCCAGCTCGAATACCAGGCACAGCACGACGCGCTCACCGGCCTGCCGAACCGCAACCTGCTCGCCGACCGGATCAATCAGATGATCAGTCACGCACACCGCCATGGCAATCTAGTGGGGGTGCTGTTCCTCGACCTCGACAATTTCAAGGTGATCAACGACAGCCTCGGTCACGAAGTCGGCGACCAGATCCTCAAGGAGGTTGGCGGGCGCCTTGTCGCCGCCGTGCGCGAGGGCGACACCGTGGCACGCTACGGCGGCGACGAATTCGTTATCGTGCTGGCCGACATGGCACAGGAAGAGGATGTGGTGAATGCCACCCGCAAGCTGATGGCGGCGATGACGGCATCCTTCACCGTTGACGGGCGCGATATCGCGGTCACCGCCAGCCTCGGTGTGGCGATCTGCCCGCGCGATGGCGAAGATCAGGTGATCCTGCTGCGCAACGCCGATACCGCGCTGTACCGCGCCAAGGAAGCGGGACGCAACACCTTCCAGTTTTACGCAGCGGAAATGAATCAACGGTTGCTGGCGCGCCTCAACCTGGAAAGGGATTTGCGCCAGGCACTGGAGCGCGGCGAGTTCCTGCTCCACTACCAGCCCCAGGTGGATCTTGCCAGCGGTGCGATTATCGGTGCCGAGGCACTGGTGCGCTGGCGTCAACCGGAGCGGGGCATCGTCTTCCCCGGAGAATTCATTCCGCTGGCGGAGGAAACCGGCCTGATCGTGCCGCTGGGCGAATGGGTGCTCAGGGAAGCCTGTCGCCAGGCACGGGCATGGCGCGATGCCGGGTTGCCGGAGATATCCATGTCAGTCAACCTTTCCGCGCGCCAGTTCCGCGCGCCCGGCCTGAAGCAGACCATCCTCGACGTGTTGGCGGGAACCGGGCTGGAAGCGCGTTGGCTTGAACTGGAAATCACCGAAAGCATGGTGATGCACGACCCGGAAGGCGCCATCGCGGTGATGGGCGAACTGGAAAAGCACGGCATCACCTTTGCCATGGACGATTTCGGCACCGGCTATTCCTCGCTCAATTACCTCAAGCGTTTCCCCATCCACAGGCTCAAGATCGACCAGTCTTTCGTGCGCAACATCGCCACCGATCCGGATGATGCCGCCATCGCCACCGCGGTGATCGAGTTGGCGCGCGGCCTGAAACTGAAAGTCATCGCCGAGGGCGTAGAAACCGAAGTGCAGCGCGACTTCCTGCGCGCGCACCGGTGCGACGAGATGCAGGGCTATTTCTTCAGCCGTCCCGTTCCGGCGGAGGAGATGGTTACCCTGTTGATCGCCAACAAGTAGGAGCGACCTCCAGGTCGCGATTTTCGGTGGATCGCGACCTGGAGGTCGCTCCACAAATGCACCTTTGGTGCAGAAAAGGAATTAGCCCTCCGGGAGAAGGGAATCATGTCGCCAGGCAGACTTCCAGCCAGTCGAATACCGCTGTTTCCAGATTCCGCTCCAGGCAGTCAAACTCTTTCACCCCCTCCATGCCGCGCAGCCAGGTCAGCTGCCGCTTCGCCAGCTGGCGCGTGGCGGCGATGCCTTTCTCGCGCAGCTCGGTCAGATCGAATTCTCCGTCCAGGTACTGCCAGGCCTGGCGGTAGCCGACGCAGCGCATCGAAGGCAGGGAAAGATCGAGCGCATCATCCTGCCTCAACCGCTCCACTTCCTCGATCAGACCCTGCGCCAGCATGGCGTCGAAACGCTGGGCGATGCGCTGGTGCAGTACGGCCCGGTCGCCCGGCAGCAGGGCCAGGGCATGGATGTTATAGGGCAGGTCGGCAGCGGCGTCCTTTTCGAGCAGCGAGGACATCGTCTGGCCGCTGAGTATGCACACCTCAAGCGCTCGCTGGATGCGCTGCGCATCGGCGGGATTGAGGCGCGCCGCAGTGGCCGGGTCGAGCCGGGCGAGTTCCGCATGCACGGCGGGCCAGCCGCTTTCGGCGGCCATTGCATCGATGCTGGCGCGGACAGCCGGATCGGCTTGAGGCAGATCGTTCAGCCCCTGCCGCAGCGCCTTGAAATACAGCATGGTGCCGCCCACCAGCAGGGGAATGTGACCGCGCGCGGTGATCTCCGCCATCAGCCGCAGCGCGTCCTGGCGGAACTGCGCGGCGGAATAGCTTTGGGTCGGATCGAGGATGTCGATCAGGTGGTGCGGCGCCGCCGCCAAGGTTCCAGCATCGGGCTTGGCGGTGCCGATGTCCATGCCGCGATAGACCATCGCCGAATCCACGCTGATGATCTCGCACGGCAGGCGCTGCACCAGATCGACCGCCACGCCGGTCTTCCCGCTGGCAGTGGGGCCCATGAGGAAGATTGCCGGGGGAAGATTTGTAGGAGCGACCTCCAGGTCGCGACATTCGGTGGATCGCGACCTGGAGGTCGCTCCTACAAGGGTATAATCCGGAATCATGCCACCCATCTATTTCCCCCGCATGAACAGCCGGTCCAGTTCTTCCATGGAAATCTCGCGCCAGGTGGGGCGGCCATGATTGCACTGGTCGGCGCGCTCGGTGGCCTCCATTTCACGCAGCAAGGCATTCATTTCCGGCACGGCCAGTTTTCGGTTGGCGCGCACCGAAGCATGGCAGGCCAGCGTGGCGAGCAGTTCGTTGCGCCGCTCGGCAAGCACCCGGTCGGCGCCGAACTCGCGCAATTCCTTGAGCAGATCGCGTGCCAGCAGGACCGGATCGGCATCCTGCAGCAGCGCCGGCAGCGCCCGCACCGCCAGCGTGGTCGGCGACAGCATGGCGATGTCGAAACCCAGCGCGCCGAATGCGGCGGCATGCTCCTCGGCCGCGGCGACATCCAGCGCCCCGGCATGGAACGACACCGGGATCAGCAGCGGCTGCATGGCGACGGCGCGAT
>JAIOJM010000377.1 GCA_019911785.1 Sulfuricella sp.
GCCAATACCGTTGCCATTCCTGCAAACAGTGACAGTGCAAGGATAGTTTTCATGACTGACTCTCCTGATTGAGTGATGAAGGTTCCACAGTCGCGTCGAGTTCCCCGCGATGTTGTAGCAGGAAGCAACGCATCGCTTCGAGCAGGTCGCCATACAGGTTATCGAGCTTTGAAGCAGCAGCAAGTTCGGCTAGGTTGTTGCCAAGGGGCAGCAGGAACTTATCCAGAAACTCCGTTTGGATCTTCCATATCCCGGCGAGAACGCCGAAATCTTTGTTGGCTGATGCTTCGTTCTCCCGAAAGCACAGCAATTGGGAAAACTCCAGTTCCACGCAGAGATGATCTGGCAAATCGTCGAAGGAGTCGGCTATGTCGACGCCGTTTTGCTGGTAAAAGCCCTTGATTGCCAGCATTTCTTCCAGCCGCTTATCGCTATCGCTTGCCGTAAACAGCGACCCGTAGGGCGGACAAGGGAGGTACGGGTAGTTCGCTGAGAACAGCGAGATATGCGCCGCTTCCACGTCCTCATAGGAATGATTTTGCAGCTTGGAGAAAAACGCACTGGCCGACGTTGCCCCCTTTGCCAGAAGCATCTCGTCATTTCCCAGCACCCCGGAATAGATATCCTGAAACTCCTTCTCGGTCGCTTCCAGGTGAAAGTAGTCGTAGCCCTCCTCGCCAGGGTGCGCCAAAGCCAGTTCGAAAAAGTGATAGAGACGAGCCCGGCTGAGCGCATTCGCAGCGAGTTGGCTAAGCAGAGCAGCATTGAACTCGAATGTATTGGTCTCTTCTGGGGTGACAGCATTCATGGTTTCCATATCCCCGCTAGATGTCTTTCATCTTGACCGGCGCCTCGACATGGTGAGGCTCGTCAATCAGGCCACCCATGGCATAGCCGAAATATTTCTCGACTTCCGCAGGCGGAATGTTCTTGGGCGGCACATACCAGACCGATGGAATGGTCCCGAAGTCGGGCCGGTACTGACGCCGCGCAATGGGGTTTACCACCCGATGCGTCGCTTTCAAGCTGGCCTGCGGATCATAGGGTTTTACCCCCAGAGAGGGATCGCGGATCAGTTTCGAAATCGTGCTTTCCGGATCCATCAGGTTGCCGAATATCCGAATTTTACCGACGCAGGTTTTTACGCACTGCGGCTCTTGCCCCTTTTCCAGCAGGGGGAAACAGAAAATGCACTTCTGCGATTTCTTGGCTACCGGGTTGTAGTAGATCTTGTCGTAAGGACAGGCTTTTACGCAGTACTGGAAGCCTTCGCACTTGTCCTGATCGATCAGCACGATGCCGTCTTCGTTCTTGTAGATAGAACGTGTCGGGCAAGCGGGCAGGCAAGCGGGGTTGGTACAGTGGTTGCAGGGACGCGGCAGGTAAAACTGCCAGAGTTTTGGATGTTTTCCCTGGGGCGTGTCCTGGTACAGATTGGAGAAACGATAGTCCCAATCCTGCGGATTCTTGCTGCCGTTCTTGCGCGGATACTTCCCAAAGGGTTGGGTAGCAACGCTGTTCCAGTACATATCTTCCTGGCCGGGGTTGCTGGTCCAGGTCTGCTTGCACGACATGGTGCAGGTATGGCAGCCGATACACTTGTTGATGTCAAGCAGCATACCGAACTGAGCGCGGTTGCCATAGGCCGGGTTGGGCTGACCGTAATATTTTTGCCAAAGTTCTTCTGACATGGGGGCTCTCCTCGTTTACGATTTCTTGACTTCACACAACTTGTCGAAGTGGCCGGAGACCGGCCCCCAGACGTTGGGGATGAAGTAGATTTCGTGGATGGGGTTGATGTCATTGTGAGTCAATGCGTTCCAGTGACCCTCGCGTATCTGGTCGCGCTGCCAGCCGAAATAGATCAGCACCGCACCCGGCGGTACGGATTCGCGCAGTTTGACCTTCGCCTTGACGTAGCCGTGCTCGTTGTAGGCCGTCGCCCAGTCGCCGGCGACGATCCCACGCTTGGCGGCATCGACCGGGTTGAGTTCCAGCAGCGGCTGGCCGATGTCGTCGAGCCTCGTGACGGCATCGGTGGTGCGCCAGGACGAGTGTACGCTCCAGCGCGTATGGCGGGCGTGATAGACCATCGGATACTTCTCGTACTGCGGGTTGCGTACCTTCTTCGCCTCGCTCCACACCTTGGAGGGCCCGTAGGGCGTGGCGACGTGCGGCTCCTTATGCACCGGCAGTTGCTCGCCATACTCGATGAACCGGTCTTCGTCCTTGTAGAGTTCCTGGCGGCCCGACGCCGTCTTGAACTTCTTCTTGCCCTCGATTTCCTCGGTAAACGAGGCATAAGGCGAACTCGGCAGGTTGACGCGGATACAGCGCTCTTTCTTCAGGCGTTCGAAGGTGATCCCCTTGACCTGAGGACCGCCGGTTTCGAGCAGGAGTTCGATGGCCGGCTCAGGGCGGTTGAACTTGAAGATATCCCCGGTACCAAGGCGCTTGCACACTTCGTAATAAATCTCGATGTCGGTCTTGGCCTCGAACATCGGCTCGATGGAGCCTTCGGCCAGCTGGATGTAGGGGTGCGACGGCGTGGTTGCCATGTCGTACGGAAGTTCGAACCAGCTCACCACCGGCAGCACGATGTCGGCAAGTTGGGCCGTGGTGCTCATCTCAATCTCAGGCGACACGATCAGTTCCATCAGCGGCAGCACTTTTCGCATCAGGTTGCTCTGATCGGATGCCTCGCCGAGAAGATTGCCGCCGGCGACCCAGATGCAGCGTATCTGGCGCCACAGTTTTTCCTTGTTCGCCATGGTCTCGGTCGGGCCGTTGACCACATAGGCGGTGTCGAGAGGAACCGGGCGATAGCGGTCGCCGGGCTTGCCGCCTTCCTTCTTGGGAAAGAAGTATTCGGTCGGATCGAGTCGCATCAGGTACTGCCCGGCCCAGGGGCTGATGCCGCCACCCTGACGACCGACGTTGCCGGTCAGGCAGCCCAGTTCAATCGTTGCGCGGCCGATCAGGTCGCCGTGGTACCAGTGGTTGATGCCGGTTCCGGCCCAAATACTGGCCGGCTTGGCCGTGGCATACTCGACCGCGATGCGCTCGATGTCCTTGGCCGGTACGCCGGTGATTTCCGAGACGGTTTTGGGATCGTAGTCTTCGAGTTTCTTCAGCAACAGCGTATGGGTTGTCGAGCAGCTGACCTTCTTGCCGTCCTTGAGGGCAATGTCCCAGGTGCCGGTCAGTGCCGGCTTGTCGCTGAAATATACGTCGGGGATCGGTTTCCCGGCCTGCGGATCGTAGACCATAAAGGTCTTGGCATCGCCATCGGCGGCAACATCCGCGGTCTTGAGGTACTTGTTGTTGTCGTTGCGTACCAGTAGCGGCCCGCTGGTGGTACGGCGCAGATGCGCCTCGTCGGTGAGTCCGCGCTTGACGACGACGTGGCACATGCCGAGCGCCAGAGCACCATCGGTACCCGGACGGACACGAACCCATTCGTCGACGGCACTGGCGGTGGGGTCAAAGTAGGGCGAGATATAAACGAGCTTGACCCCTTTGGCGCGCACATCGGTAAAAAAGTGGGCATCGGGCATGCGGGTCTGCAATATGTCCGACCCCCAGATAATCGCGTACTTGGTGTTGAGCACATCCTTGAACTCGTGCTCCTCGGTCTGCACGTTCCAGGTGATCGGATGGGCAAGTGGCAGGTCACCATACCAGTTGTAGAAGGTGCCGATGCCGAAGCCGTTTACCGAAGCAAAGCGGAAGCCGGCACCCTGTTTGACCAGGCCGGTGGCCGGCACCGGCGGATAGACCCAGATGGTGTTCTGGCCGTATTTCGCGGCGATGCGTTTCATCTCGCTGGCGATGAAATCCAGCGCCTCGTCCCAGGAAATACGCTTCCACTGCCCGGCGCCGCGCGGTCCGACGCGCTTCATCGGGAACTTGACCCGGTGAGGGGAATAAACGCGGCGATGGTAAGTCGCGCCCTTCATGCAGCCGCGCGGGTTGTATTCGTCGTCAGGATAATCGAGCGGCTGCTCGACGCGCTGCACGATACCGTCTTTCACGATCACGTTCCAGGCGCAGGAACCGGTGCAGTTCGGCATATTGATCGTGCGCACGGTACGCTCGCCCTTGACCATGTTGCGATAGTCGTCTTCCCACGGCCTATCCTTGCTTTCAATTAGCGCCGCAAGCGCGGGACGGCCGAGAGAGAACGGCAATCCTGCTGCGGCTGCAAGCGACAGGCTGCCCTTGATGAACTGGCGTCGGCTGATTGTCATGATGTTTCCCCGAATGGTTTTCAAAAGACGTTTTGCTGATCAAAACCGGCTGCCGCACCGATGGATTGGGTGGCAGCCGAACCAGAAGGAGCATTAATGGCCCATAGACAACTTATTGACGACGTCAGCAATGGGTTGAATCGTTCCCATCACGGTGGGGTTGCCCCAGCGCACGTGATACTTGTTCTCCGGAACCTTGGCCAGCGACAGCAGGAGGTTGTTGAAAGCCGCGAGATCGTTGGTTTCGAAGTAGGTGATAAAATCGGTATCGTCGATACCCGTCGAGTGGTAGAGCTTGCGCTTGACGTTGACCAGATAGGCCAGCGTCGGAACCGTATGAGTTTCCATCTCGCGGAGGCGCTGTTCGTCCGTCAGGTTCCACCAATCAGCGTTTTTCTTGACCGGAATCATAAAGGCAAAGCGCGGCGCATCACCGGAGTAAGTGGCGCCGGAAAGTCCTTTGTTGAGATCGGGCGACTTGTCCTTGGAGATATAGTTGAGCGCCTTGGTGATGCCCACCAGGCTCTCCGTGACATCCGAGTACATTCCAAAGCGGGTAGCACGGAAATCGACCAAGAAGGCCTGGGCCGCTGCGGCATCGTAGGCATGAACGCGCAGGAAGTAGTCGCTTTTGGCTTCATAGCCTCGTGTCAGGTAGGCGTCTACGATAACCTTTTCCTTGTGCTTGTCGACCACCGCCATGACCTCGGCAGCCGCGCCTTTTCTTTCGGCCGCGGAGAGCTTGTAGTAGTCAGGCCGCATCGTGTAGGTAGAAAAGGCACCGAATACGCCGGGCGCAGTCAATATCTTGGCGCGATCTACCGGGCCCATCATGGCGGGAGCCGCCATGGCAGGAGCCGCCATCGTTCCCGGCTTATCCATGGCGGCTTGCTGAGCGGTCACGCTTCCACTGGCCAAGAGAATTCCAATAGACGCAAGGATAGTAGCAATTTTATTCATGGCAAACTCCTTATAAATAATTACGAATACAAACAGATTTATGGATCGGTTTATCTGAAATATAGACAAATTTTGATATTTATCAAAAATATATATTTTCTTACAGAAAAAATAATACGCACCAAGTTGTAACCAATAGCACCGCGGATTCAACGAACGAAACGCTTTGTTTGGTTAAAGCGGCCTACACAACGAATCGTAATTGATTTGGACGATCCGTAAGTAATTTCGCAAGAAAGCAACAAAAGGTTACAAGGCAAGAAATAAAATTTACTATCTTTCAAGTAATGATAAAAATTATTCGCCAACTGTAACCAAGGGATTAAATGCAACGAACTACAAATACAAAAGAAAGTCAGTTTGGTTCTACCGAAAAACGACTTCATGAATTGCTGGCTCAGGGCCTTGCTGGCGATGCAGTGGCCTACCGTGTTTTTTTAGGAGAACTCAGCTCGCATTTACGAGCCTTCCTGAGGAAACGTCTCGCTTACATGCAAGATGATG
>JAIOJM010000378.1 GCA_019911785.1 Sulfuricella sp.
CCCGGGCATGGACCTGGTCGCGACCTGTGCGGCGTGCTGGCTTTCAACCCGTGAATCCAAGGAGCGCCTTGCGCACAGTTCGCAGACGCTGGCCGAAGCCAATACGGCGCTGAATGAGGCGGGCCTGACCTATGCAGGCAACCAGCAGGCGCGCCACATGGCGGAAGTGCTGGTCGAGGATTTCGGTTTCGATGCACTGAAGAAGGGTGTAAAGAACCCGCTGCAGGGCATCAAGTTCGCCGGTTACGTCGGCTGCCAGACCAACCGCCCGTTCGGTCTGGCCGGCGAATCATTCGAAAATCCCATGTATCTCGACAACCTGGTCGAGGCGATGGGCGGTGAAGCGGTATCCTACGACCAGAAGGTGACCTGCTGCGGCGGCGCGCTGGCCTTTTCCGAGCCGGAAAAAAGCCAGAAACAGATCAAGGACATCATCGAGTCCGCCTACGATCATGGCGCCGAGATGATCGTCACGCCTTGCCCGCTGTGCCAGGCCAACGTCGAGATCTACCAGGGTGAAGTGAACAAGCGCTTCGGCACCAAGTTCAACATCCCGGTGATGTATTATTCTCAGCTGATCACCGTCGCCTACGGCGGCACCGCTCAGGAAGCCGCGCTGGACGGCCAGCTGGTTCGTGCGACCAAGCTTGAGGAAATTGCCAAGAAGTAAAGATAACAAGCTTTACGGCAGCAACTTGGGGGGCGGCCTGCGGGTCGCCCCCGATTGTTTTATCGCAGATTTTGCCCATTGGAATGCTCGTGCATGTAGGAGCGCCGCCATCGGCGCGAATGCGGCCGCAAATCGCGGCGAGGGCGCCGCTCCCACAATGGCGTTTGGTTCTAATGGACAATCTGGGTTTATCGCGGTACAAGGAGTGGTTATGAAAAACCCGAAAACTTTAGACGAATACATCGATCTGGTTCACCAGGCGGTTTACGAAGTAGATGAGCTGCGCGCCATCGTCGAGGATGACGAGGAGCGCAAGACCATGATCCTGCCCTGGGTGGATGCGATGGACAAGGAATTGCGCCAGATGTTCGACGACATGACTTCCGGTCGCTATCAGTTCGACCCGAATGGCCCGGATCTTCCGTTCATGGCGATCGTCAAGAGGTTCGGCCCGAGCATCCCGTTTAAACCGCTACTCAACGCCATCAATCATACCCACCGCTTCGGACTGGATATCGATTCCTAGCCCGGATGTTTTATAAATTCGTGTGATGATCGCGCAGGATTTTGTTTTGTAGGGGGATTTTGTGAAAGAGTGGCGTAGTTATTCATACGCCCGACAGAACAAAATTCCCATACGGAACAAAAGACCAGTGAGGGCGCGCGTCAATTTATGAAATATCCGGGCTAATAACGGCTAAAGCCGGTGGTCGGCCAGTACGGCGGTGCCGGGAACCTGAACATACTCCAGGACGGTTTCGGTGACGCGCTGGCTGCGGCTTTTCTCTGCAGAATCGCGAAACACCGTGTTACTCAATATCTCCGAAATATTCAGCGAAATGCCGAAGTATACATGCCGGCTGCGGTCTGGCGCGGGCGCTCCCTCGTTGGGCTCGTAGCCTCGAGTGCCATAGCCCGCAGCCAGTTCGAAGTAGCGCAGCACATCATGGTTTCTCAGTTGCGGTATGCCGGTTGCCTTGGCGACCAGCAGATAGGTCTGGCCTGAATGGTCGCCGATCGGTCCTACCTGGTTGAGCCGTTTCGCATCGCCGGAAGGCCAGTAATGCAGGCGGAAATCGAACAGATCGTCGAGGCGTTTGTTTTTCTCGAACAACAGGCCCAGCCCGGTGCCGACGGCATTCATGATCAAATCCTCCTTGCTGAATTTGTATCGGTTAGAAAAACCGTCGAGTGTTTCGACTGCCAGCAAGGTGCCAAACACGGTTGCAGCCGACAGGTAGAGGGAAGAGTCGCGGTCGTGCCCTGCCCATTCGAAGGCGCGGGCGAGCAGGCGGGTTCCCACATAGGGGGCATAGGCATGACCCATCTTGTCCGCGCCACCGGTATAGGTGTCCTGCCCGAACCAGCCTTCGTTGGTGGTGCGGAAATGCCCGGAGAATCCATCCTTCCACCAGTTGGCGGCGCCATAGGCCACGACAGCGCCGGCTCCGCCCCAAATTAGCGCCTGCGTCCGAAACCGCTTGTCTTCTTCGGACAGCGCTGCAGCTCTTGCGCCTTCTCCCTGATCGGGCAGGATATCCGGTGCTGCAATGGCATCTCGTTTGGCTTGGGTGAAAACCACGGAAGATGCACTGATGGTATCGTCGGATTCCGTACCGGCATGAGCGTCAGACAGGCAGAAAAGCGCGGAAACAACAAGCAATGCCATCGCTTGGAAAGCAGGGGGTATCCGGATGTTGGCATCAAGGCAAAGCAACTTATTCATCATGCTTCAATACTATCAGGTGACGGCATGTTGTCAATTGACCGGTTCAATCGAGCACCGTTCCGGAGCGCATAATGGATACTTGCACTAAGTTGGTGCGTCATTAGGTGCACTGTTTTGGAAAGTTCCTATTCGAAACAGGGCAATTCAATTCTGGCCCAATTATTGCTGTCTGGGGTGAAACATTTATTTCTGGAGCGACGATGGAAAATCTCAAGACTGGTAACGACGTATTGTTCATACTTCTGGGCGCGATCATGGTGCTGGCTATGCACGCAGGCTTCGCCTTTCTGGAACTGGGCACGGTGCGCAAGAAAAATCAGGTCAGCGCACTGGTGAAAATCATGGTGGATTTCGCCATATCCACTATTGCTTACTTCTTTATCGGCTACAGC
>JAIOJM010000379.1 GCA_019911785.1 Sulfuricella sp.
GATCTGGCCCTGTTCGACAAGCTGGGTCTCCGGGTGATGTAGGTCGGGCACCCCGTGCCCGACAAACCTAAAACCATTTGTTGGGCACAGGGTGCCCAACCTACTTTATGCCTTTTTCCCACCTCTCTGATGAACTGAAAGACCTGGAAGCATCCGGCCTGCGCCGCCATCGTCGCGTGCTGGAAAGCCCCCAGGGCACCCGGATTGTGGTGGACGGCAGGGAATACCTGTCCTTTTGCAGCAACGATTATCTCGGCCTTGCCAGTCACCCGTCCCTGATCGGGGCGGCGCAGTGGGCCGCGGCACGCTACGGCGTGGGGGCGGGAGCGTCCCATCTGGTAAGCGGCCACAGCGCGCTTCACCATGAACTGGAGGCTGCGCTTGCCGCCTTCGCCGGCCTGCCTTCGGCGCTGCTTTTTTCCACCGGTTACATGGCCAATCTCGGCATCGTCACTGCGCTGGCAGGTCGAGACGACGAAGTTTTCGCCGACAAGCTTAACCATGCCTCGCTCAACGATGCGGTGCTGCTGTCCCGCGCCAAATTCACGCGCTATCCACACCTCGATCTGGTTGTGCTGGAGAAGCGACTCGCCGCATCCAGGGCGAAGCGCAAGCTGGTGGTGACGGATGCCGTATTCAGCATGGACGGCGACATTGCTCCGGTGCCGGAATTGCTGGCCCTGTGCGAGCGCCACGACGCGCTGCTGGTGCTGGATGACGCACATGGCTTTGGCGTGTTGGGCCGCATCGGACGCGGGGTGCTGGAGCATTTCTCCTTACCCCTCACCCCTCACCCCTCACGCATTGTCTACATGGCCACCCTGGGCAAGGCTGCCGGCGTATTCGGCGCCTTCGTCGCGGGGCCGGCGGAACTGACGGATTACCTGGTGCAGCGCGCCCGTTCCTATATTTACACCACCGCCACGCCGCCACTTCTGTCTGCGGCGCTTTCCGAGAGCCTGCGCTTGATCGAAGGGGAAGTTTGGCGGCGCGAGCGCCTGCGGGAGTTGATCGCCACTCTGAGGCAGGGCCTGAAGTTGCGACGCTGGCGCCTGATGGACTCGACCACGCCGATTCAGCCGGTGATCATCGGCTCCAACCAGGAAACGCTGGCGGTGAGCGCGGCGCTGCGCGAGCGTGGCGTCTGGGTGCCTGCGATACGCCCGCCAACCGTGCCCAAGGGCGAAGCGCGCCTGCGTATTTCCTTGTCGGCGGCGCACAGTCTGGAAGACGTGGCGCAGCTGGCGGGGGCGCTGAACGAGTTGGAAAGCGCCGCATGAGTGTGCACATCGAGATACTGGGCGAGGGCGAAAATTTAGCTCTGCTCCACGGCTGGGGGATGCACGGCGGAGTGTGGGATGGGGTGCGCGATGCCCTGGCTCAGCGCTTCCGGCTGCATATTGTCGATTTGCCCGGCTATGGAGCAAGCGAAATCGAAATAGGGGACAAAATCGAAATAGGGGACAGACCCCAATTTCATGAATCTCGAAATTGGGGTCTGTCCCCTATTTCGGAACCTTATGATCTGGAACATCTTGCTCGCGCCGTGGCGGCCGCACTGCCGGAAAAGGTTCATGTTTGCGGCTGGTCGCTGGGCGGGCAGGTGGCGCTGGAAATGGCGCTGCTATTTCCAGACCAGATCGAGCGCATGGTTTTGACGGCCACCACACCGTGCTTTACGGTGCAGGAAGGCTGGCCGTGGGCGGTGCCGCGCGAAGTGCTGCTGGAGTTCGCGACTGCCCTGGAAACCGATTACGAAAGCACGCTGAAACGCTTTTTGGCGCTCCAGGCGCGTGGCGGCGATGAGGCAGAAATAGAGCCAAGAACGGTGCTGAAACGGTTGCGCGACATTTTGTTTACTCGCGGACGCCCTGATGTGCAAACCTTACGGGCAGGACTGAACATTCTGCTGGAGAGCGACTTGCGCGACCGCGCCGCGACGATTAAAACGCCGACTTTGCTACTGCACGGCGGACGCGACATGCTGACGCCGGTGGGGGCTGCCCACTGGCTTGCCGAACGAATGCCGGAAGTGCAGCTGGAGGTTTTGTCGGGTGCCGCACATGCGCCTTTTTTGTCGCACCCTGTGGAATTTACCGAAATTGTGACCGGATTTTTAAATGACTGACCAATTCACGCTCGACAAGCGCCGGGTGCGCCACTCTTTCGATCGCGCCGCCGCCACCTATGACCAAGTTGCCGTGCTGCAGCGGGAGATCTGCGACCGCATGGCCGAGCGCCTGCAATACATCAAATTCGAACCCCAAGTCATTCTCGACGCCGGTTCCGGCACCGGTTACGGATCGCGCCAACTGAGGGGGCGCTATGCCAAATCCCGCGTGATCGAACTCGACATCGCCCCGGCCATGTTGCGGGCGTCGCGCGGCCAGCAACCGGCGTGGAAGCGCTTGCTGCCCTTTGTCGCCGCTGAAGAGCGGGTGTGCGCCGATATCGAGAACCTGCCTTTGCGTGCCGGCAGCGTCGGCATGATCTGGTCCAATCTCGCCCTGCAGTGGTGCAACGATCTTGAGGCGACCTTCGCCGGCATGCACGCGGCACTGGAAAGCGGCGGCCTGCTGATGTTCAGCACCTTCGGCCCGGATACCCTGAAGGAGCTGCGCCAGACCTTCGGCACGCTGGATGCCCATGCCCACGTCAATCGCTTCCTCGATATGCACGATATCGGCGACGCCCTGCTGCGGGCCGGCTTTGCTGCTCCGGTGATGGATATGGAGACGGTGACGCTGACTTACGACGACCTGGCCGGGTTGATGCGCGATCTCAAGGCGCTGGGCGCGCACAACGCCAATCAGGGGCGGGGCCGCGGCTTGCTGGGCAAGGGCGCATGGCAGCGACTGCAACAGAATTATGAAGCACTACGCCGCGACGGCAAACTGCCGGCCACTTATGAAGTGGTTTACGGTCATGCCTGGAAAGGCGAGAAGAAGCAGGCGCCGGGCGAGGCGCAGGTGGTGAGGTTTGCTAAAAAGTGATTTTCACCGCAGAGGCGCCGGAAAAAGGGCCACCTTAACTACGCTAACCCCCGGTCTGCGAACCGCTGCTTGAACAACGCGATCAGGAGGGGCGCTGCGAGCGAGGTGGCGACGAATATCCACCAACTAAGGCCGAACGAATGACCAAGGGCAGCCCAAGGGTCTCTCGTCGGATTGAGTTTCTTGGGATCAGCATAGATAGCCCCGCCGTGGAGCTAGGGGGCTGCGCGCTTTTACGTAGTTCCGCTTGAGCGTAGTGTAGGCTGCGACCTCAAGATATTCAACGATGCCGACCGGCAGCGGAATGGCCAAGCCATCTTCGCGAAGCCCTTCAAAATGAGATTCGATAGCCTCACGAATTTCGCTCTCGGTTTCCTCGTCAGTCCTGCTTGTTTGAGGATGCTGTTCAAGGTGCCGGGAGCCAAATCGTCACTGGGTTTTCCGGCTACTGTGACGCGACTGGTTTTGACTGGATGTTTAAAACTGACGCGTGGGGCGACAAGAAACCAAAAACTCGGCCAGCTCAACCATTCTTTCGGCCATTTTTCCGTAGCCGTTGTCACCCTCGGTTCGCTGTGAAGAAAAAATCATCGCGTAATACGGTGGCTCAGGTGTCTTGGAGAATAATGGCGATGTGCTCATGGTTATGGATGTAAGCCAGCAGCAATAACAGCCCCGACCCCGAGGCCGTAAGGAATATGAGAAAGCGTGCTGGCAAGCAAGGCATTAGAGCCTTGCGGCCCGCGCCGTCCGAAGAAGCCCCAACCGAAAGACGGCAGAAGAATAAACCAGGGCAGCAACGATGTCGCGAGACCGAACAGCAGTCCGCCAAGCAGATGATTGTTGGGGAGGGGCAATCCTAGGGCCTGGAAAAAAAGTGGGTAGATAAGCGCTACCCCGCCACCACCAATAAGAAAATGGAATGCCCAGCCAGCTTTCACCTCTTGGAGAAATGGCCTGGAATCCAGAATGTTGGTATGCGTGAGTTGCCCATGCAGCAAGCCCAGGAACCAACGGCCAATCAAAGCAACATTTGCGCCGCTGGCAATGCCGACCTTCGCAGCATAAGTTTCGGTAACGTCCATGAGAATGGCACCGACTATGCCGCCGAGAAAAGACCAGACTAATATTTCCATTCGCTACCCCCGGTGGCCTAATGTTTAAGGCGAGGGGCGCGGAGCGCCCCTCTCGACCGCAGTGTTAGACATTAAGCATGAGCCAAGCTATGAATGGAGAAGAGACGATTGGCGATGCTTTTCTCAGCAGTTTTTAGATCATAGCTGGCTTGCAAATTGAGCCAATACTGTGGAGTTTGCTCAAAAGCTTTTGCAAACAGCAACGCTAGTTCAGCCGTAACAGGGCGCTTGCCTTTAACGATATGGGAAATGCGCATGGGCGACACACCAATGGTACGAGCGAACAACGCTTGAGAGATATGAAGCTCTTCAAGGATTTCGGCGAGGTACTCGCCGGGATGGATAGGTGTTAAACCATTGTAGATCATGTTATTACTCCTAGTGGTAATCCACTATTTCGACATTAAATGCGTCACCATTTTCAAACTTAAAACAGACACGCCACTGTTAGTTTATACGTATACTCCATTGACCAACGCGATTGCCTGAAAGAGCCTCCAAGTGATTAGAGGGTGGCAAACGTAGATCATTCAACTCTGTAGCAGCATGCAACTGATTGAGACGCATGGCTGCACGCTTGAGAATTTCCGAAGGTAAACGACGCGATTTACCTGTAACGAAAAAGCCTTCGGTTTCAGTGTTGGCGAATGTTTGAATCATGCGCCAATAATAAACATAATGTTTACGATGTGCAAATTTGCTTGATGGCAACGTCGAAAGTCACCGGCGCGGCGCTTGCGACGCGTCCGGTGGACTGCCGGGTTGGGCGGCGTGTCCTTGGGCGGCCCCAATGGTTTGCTGAAGGCTCAGCATGCTTTCATGGCTCACTTGGATGGCGCCGCGTCGAGGTCTGTCCAGGTCGATAATGAGGTAGACGACCAGGGCGATGAGTATCACAAGAACGAATGCCGCGAGGGTGACACGATGCCCGGCAATCCCCGATGCGTAGTCGAGCGTGGCCGTTGTCAGCACGATCGTCGCGAGCATCAGGAACAGCACGATTTCCGGTACCTGCCGGTTCAATGCCGCATCCCTGGTGGCGGATGTATCGATGAGTTCATTTAGGGATTGGATGAAGAGCCCGCTGGTGACGACGCTCTTGTCCAGTTCCGCTGCCCTCACGGCATGGCTCCACAACTGTGCCTCCATCAGTTTCGCCTGGTGCAGCAGCGATTCGTGCAATGCGGGTTCCGTGGCATCGACACGGCCTTCCTGAATGCGAACATCCAGGTATTGGCGGAGCAGTGCCTGCACTTCATCTTGCATCTCCCGGGGAAGAAGTTGTGCCCTGAGATACGTGGTTCCGATGGCATTGGCTTCGGCCACGACCGTCTGGCTACGATCTTCGTAGCGTTGCAGAGCCGCAGAGAACGTGAAGGCCAGCAACCCCCCCGCGTCATAATAGATGTCGCCTCGATAGGTTTTTTATCCACGGGGGCGCAGAGGAAAAAAATGGCAAGATACAGTGAAGCATTCAAGAACAAAGCGGTAGCAAGATTATTGCCGCCAGAGGAATCTACCCCTGA
>JAIOJM010000380.1 GCA_019911785.1 Sulfuricella sp.
TTTCGGTGAACATGCTCGACCCCGCCTTCGACTGCCCCGAGGTCGTCAGCCTGGTCTTCGCCCGCTTCACCCGCTCCACCATCCTCTACCAGCAGATGCGCGGGCGGGGCACGCGCAAGGCGACAGGCAAACCCCTCTTCACCATGTTCGACTTCACTGGCGTGTGCGACTACCACGGCGACGACGACCCGATGGCCGAGGGTGGTGTGATCGTTGCCAAGACACCATCCAAGAAGAAATACGAGCCGCGCCGCCTGCTGGCACTGGACATCGACGACCACATCGACCCGACAACACGCGAGTGGATTAGCATCGACGAAAACGGCAACATGGTTTTCCCCGAAGCATCCGAGATCAAGGCCGCCGAACTGGGCACCCGCTTCGAGACATGGCTGCTGGCACGGGAGGACATCAACCCCGGCGAGGAAAGTTGGCTGCGCATGATAGGCAGCCAGTTGCGTGCCAACGCCGGAAGCATGGACGAGTTCAGCACCGGCCACTTCGCTTTCCATCCGTTTTCTCAGTTGGGCGGCTACCCGCAGGCAGTGCGTGTCTTCGGCGGCGAGGAACGACTCGAAGCCCTGATCGACAGCCTCAACGCCACCGTCTTCGGCCATGATGACGGCCAACCACTCACCGGCAGCAGCGACCAGCCGACTGCCCACTAATATCAAAGGAATCACACCATGCCATTGACCCCCGACATGCGGCGGTCTATCGACCAGATACGCGACTACCTCTTCGGCGGCGGCTATCCCGACCCGGTGAGTAACGCCGAACAACTCTCGTTTCTGTTTTTCTTCTATCTGATCGAAGGCATCGACACCGAGAACAAACTCAAAGCCAAGGTGCTGAAACTGCCCTATGAGAGCCTGTTCGATGGCAACTGGAAACTGCGTAATCCGCTCAACGCCCAAGGTAGCGGCGACACCATTCCGCGCGACCGTTTCCGCTGGTCAGTGTGGGCCAGAGGGTTATCAGGCGAGTCGCTGGTGCGTTTTGTGCGTGACGAAGTGTTCGCCTTCGTTACCGAACTGGGCGAGCGGGGTGCCCACAACTTCATGAGCGGCGCGCGTCTTTCCATCGATGAGCCAACCGTGCTGACTCAGGTTATTAATCTGGTCGATGGCCTGCGGCTCGACCAGTCGGACGCCGACACCAAGGGCGACCTGTTCGAGCATGTGCTGCGGCAGATCAAGCAGGCAGGTGAATTGGGCCAGTTCCGCACGCCACGCCACATCATCCGCGCCATCGTCGAAATCATCGACCCCAAGGTAAGGGAAACCATCTACGACCCGGCAGCGGGCACGGCGGGGTTTCTGGTAGCGGCCTACAACCACATTCGGCTTGGCAATTCCTCACCCGGCGCGATTCATGAGGCCGAACTCGACGGCAAGATGCAGAAGCGTGGCCTGGGTGACAAACTCTCGGCGGCACAGGTTTCCGCACTGCAAACCGCCACCTTCTTCGGCAACGATGTTGACCCGAAAATGGTGCGACTCGCCACCGTGAACCTGACTCTGCGCGGACTGGCGAATGTTCGCATCCTGCTGCGCAATGTGCTGACCACCACCCTGGACAACGAACGCAAGGCTGAGTTGGGTTTGCCCGCCGAAGGCTTCCATGTGGTGCTCGCCAATCCGCCATTTGCCGGGCGGGTGGACAAGGATAGAGTCGTCGAGGAAGTAAAAGTTGGCACCAGCACCGCCACCGAGTTGCTGTTCCTCAAATATATGATGGACAGCCTGCGACCCGGTGGGCGCTGCGGCGTGATCGTGCCCGAGGGCGTGCTGTTCGGTTCTACTACCGCGCATAAGGAATTGCGGCGGCAACTGATCGAGAATTGCCGGGTCGAGGCAGTGCTATCTCTGCCTGGTGGCGTGTTCCAGCCCTACGCTGGTGTGAAGACTTCGGTGTTGTTCTTCCGCAAAGGCGGCAGCACTAACAAGGTTCTATTCCTCCACGTCGACAACGACGGTTACAAACTGGATGCCAACCACGATACGCCCATTGAGGCCGACGACCTGCCAGGGCTAATCGACGCCTACCGGCATAGTGAGGAACGCTGGGGCGTATGGCAGGCACGCGACAGTGGTGTGGAGTGGACAGAAAAATACTGGTTTGTCGACACGGCAACGCTGCGGGCCAATGACTTCAATCTTTCTGCTGGGCGTTATCGGCCTATGTCCCAAGCCGCCGTTGAGCACCGCGACCCGCGCGAATTGTTGGATGAACTGGCAGCTATTGAGGCGGAGATTGTGGAAGAGGTTGAGGCGTTGCGTTTAGTGTTGGCGGAAGGTGCTCAATGACAATGATGGCTCTGGGTCAAACAGCCCGCTTCATCAACGGTGCAGCTTTCAAACCGACTGACTGGGGCAATGATGGCTTACCAATCATCCGTATCCAGAATCTAACCGGCACAGGCGATAAATTTAATTTCACGACACGACAGGTCAAGGCGGAATTAGTAGTGGAACCAGGAGACCTCTTGGTTTCGTGGAGTGCGACTCTGGATGTCTACCGTTGGGCAGGCCCACGCGGGTTGCTAAACCAACACATTTTTAAGGTTCTCCCCAAACCTGAAATTGATCCTGACTACCTGTTCTTTGCTTTGAAAAGCGCGCTGGCTGAACTGTCATCAAAGACACATGGCTCTACGATGAAGCATGTCGTCAGAGGAGATTTCGAGTCAACTCAGATTCGGGTTCCCCCCCTCGACGAACAACGCCGCATCGTCGATATTCTCTCCCGTGCCGAGGGCATTGTGCGGCTGCGGCGTGAGGCGGAACGGAAGGCGGCAGAACTGGTGCCGGGGATTTTTATCGATATGTTCGGCGACCCGGCGACGAATCCGAGGGGGTGGCCGATGGAACCTCTTCCTAGTGTCTTGTCGAGGCCGTTCAAGAATGGCCTGTATCTTCCAAAAGATAAGTATGCTCCCGAAGGCTCAATAGATGGCATAGAAATGGTGCATATGTCTGATGCCTTTTATGGGGAAGTTAGACGTGGGCACTTGCGCCGAGTGCTGGCAGATGAGAAGCACGTCCGCGAGTATGGGTTATCAGAAATTGATTTGCTCGTTGCACGCCGTTCATTGACTTTCGAAGGAGCAGCGAAACTCTGCGGAATCCCATCATCAGAAAAGCCGCTTCTGTTCGAATCATCATTCATACGCTTGTCCCCATCCCGTGAAAAGCTACTCACCGAATACCTTCTGTGTTATCTGAACAGCGACCGCACTAGGCAGGCGCACATTCTCAGCCGAATCTCGGGAATAACTATTTCAGGTATCAATCAAGCCGCTTTGAGTCAAATACCAGTAATGCTGCCACCTCTCTCTGCACAAGAAGATTTCGTAATGCGGGTTCAGGAAGTGCGCTCCATCGAATCTCAACAATCCGCCGCCACAGAAAAGGCCGAAGCCACTTTCGACGCTCTGATGACACAGGTTTTTTCCTGATGACGGCCAGCCCGATCATCACGCCATATCTTCCAGGAAACCTCCAAGGTCTTCATGGGGAAGAAGAGCGCATCCGAACGGAATCGTCGCTCTGCATAAACGCAAGTGCATCGCTGAAAGACCATGTGGAGATGATGCATTCCTGCCTCGACATGCTCCACGCCGCACACGTCAATGCACCAAAAAAACTGTCAGACGACGAACAGGTTATCTACGGTCTCGGCATTCGCCTTTTCAACTCCGGGTCATGTTTTTTGAAGTTGCTGCTTGGTGGCTATTATCAAGGGGCCGTTTCCTTCCTGCGCGATGTTGTTGAGGTTGGCTTCTTGCTCGATTATTTTGATTATAGCCCCCAGAGTATTGCGGCGTGGCGCAATGGCGAGGTCGAAGAGTTCAAGCCCTACAAAATTCGGAGCGTTCTCGACAAGCGAGACGGTTTCGAGGAAAAAGGGCGAGGCGAAAGATATAAGTTCCTATCGACCTACGGCACACACGCGACTTTCAAAGGTTTTGAACTTGTTGCAACCGAAAAGGGCCTCACGATTGGACCATTCATGAGCGAGAAACTGCTGACGGGAATACTGAACGATGGTGCTTTGCATTTCTCTCATCCAGTGTTGGTTTGTCTGATACATCACAAGGAACTTTCGCTCCACCAAATGAAAAACAGCGTTGGCTTTCTCGATGCAATCAATACGTGGTTCGGGAAATACAGAGACCCGGAAATCGCCGCCATCGGCCTTAAACAGATTGATGAGTTAAGGAAACTTTTCTAATGCCGGATGTTTTTATTTCCCACGCAAAGGTAGACCTCCCGTTAGCGGAGTTCCTGCACCGCCATATGTCACAGGAAGGGTTGAGCGTATATCTTGCCTCAATGTCGATACGGCCGGGTGAACAGTGGATGCCCGAAATTATGGAGAATCTGCGAGCGTCAACTTGGGTGTTGTGCCTTGCCAGCCGTGCCGCGAGTGAGTCACCGTGGGTCATGCAGGAGATGGGAGTGGCCATTGGCGCTAACAAGAAACTGGTGCCTATTGTATGGGATCAACCGCCCGAGTCGTTGCCAGGCTGGATGCGCCAATATCAGGCAGTCAATGTTGGCGGTGTGAGCCAGCAGGAAGCCACGGCTGCCATAGGACGAATTGCCGAGACCATTAAAGCAGAGAAGCAAAAGGGCATGTTCATTCTGGGCCTGTTGGTCGCCGGTCTTGCCTTGTTTGGGAAGTAGGCCATGGCTGATTACTTTGGTAACTACAATATGAACGGCCTGCTGGCCGCAATGATGCAGCCGGTGCGTCGAAAAATATTCGTCAGTTACCACCATGGCAATGATCAAGCCTATTACGATGAGTTTTCGCGCTTCTTCCATGACCAATATGAAGCGGTGTTCGACAACTCCCTTGATCGTGGCATTGACAGTGAGAATGTGCAGTATGTGATGCAACGCATCCGGGATAAGCACATCACGGGCACATCCTGCACGGTCGTGCTGATTGGTGCACAGACGCACCAACGGAAGTATGTGGATTGGGAGATCAAGGCAACGCTGGATAAGCAACATGGCTTGGTCGGCATCGTGCTGCCAAATCACCAGAAAACCAATGACGGCAAGATCGTTGTGCCGGATCGATTACATCACAATATTTGCAGCAGGTATGCGTCGTTCGAGTATTGGGGCAACTTGACCGCGCAGCGGCTGACCCAGATGGTCAACGCTGCCGCAGGTGTGTCAAAAGCGTTGATCGACAATTCAATGGATATGAAACAGCGCAACGGGTGATGCCATGATTCTGGAAAGAGGTTCGTTCGAGTTGGATTTGAAACTTATCAAGTTGAAGGCTGACTTGTCTGACCTCGACCGTCAGTGTGCGTGGGAACTGTATACAGAACTCTCTACACGGCGGGCAATCACTGGCCGTCTGAGTGACCCGAAGTGCAAGGATTTCACTGGCGAAATCTATGTCGAGAGCCTGGACTCGCTATATCGGTTTTTTCAGGAAGCACGGGCGATTATGCGGAAATTTCCCGTTGGGCGGCTTAGTTCCGATCAACAGAATCATCTAGGAGCGTTGATCTTCCGAATGATGCAGGATGTGTTGCGGCCTTTTCTCGAAAAGTGGCACGGGCAATACCGCCACTGGTGGGAGAACGAGAGCGATAAGGCTCTCCCGCCATTTCAGCGGCAGGCGGAATTCCCAAGTCATGATGAATTTCTTCGGGACTGGACTAACCTGCGATGGATGGTGCGCCATGTCCAGAAGAAACTCGTTCAAGTCTATAAACTGGTAGATATCACGAAGAAATAGCCTGATGGAAAAGCGCAGACCCCAACACACCATGCAGAAGGTCAAGGCCGCCACCGACACACTGCTTGCACAGGTTTTCGCTGGAAATTATTAAATGCCCGAACCTGTTTGCCTCCCCGCTTATCTGTCGGCACGCTCCGCAAGCGAGTCAATCGCTGCCTGTGGCGGCCTCATTTCTGCCATTGGGGATGCCAACGTAGATGCCCGCCGCTTGCGTTTCGCCGACCCTTTCGGCTTGGCCTTGCTGGGTGCGACTTTCCACATGGTTCGGCAACAAGGCCGAGCTGTCCGCGTTTGCGGGCTCAGCGCGGAAATGAGTGGTTATCTCGAACGCATGGATGTCTTCGAGGGTGTGGAGCTGGTTGATTGTGCGTCACGGCAAAATCAACGGCAGAATCGGGGCGATGCACTGGTAGAGCTGACACGACTCGACTCCCAGCGTGGTGTGGATGATGCCGCCTTCCGTCTGGCACATGCCGTGGTCGGCCATATTCCCGGTGTCGATCCCAACGAGCCTCCGGACGAGATGTCAGGTTTTACGGCATTTGATCGGCTGGTCGAGCCGATCCAGTATGCGCTGAGCGAGTTGCTGGAGAATGCCATGACGCACGCCAGGAGGCATGGCTACGCGAATGCCTGTGTTTGGGTGGCCTGCCAGTATTATCCGAAAAACGACATGATCCGGCTGGGGGTGGTGGACAATGGTTGCGGTTTTTTGGCCACGCTGCGTGGCCATCCAGAACTCCGGCACGAGCGCCATCTCGATGCCATCCTGACGGCCCTCAAGCCGCGCATCAGTTGCAACCGCGATCTGCGTTTGAACAGCGATTCCGTCAATCAGGGAGTGGGATTGACGACGACTTGCCGAATCGCCGAACATGCAGGCGGCCACTTGGTCATCGTGAGCGGAAATGCGATTCACGACACATCGGGGAGAAGCGGACTACTGGCAGACGGAGCCACCTGGCAGGGAGTGGCGATAGCCATTGAGTGTCGACGTGATCTCTTGCCGACCATCCGTTTTCGTGAACTATTGCCACCTCTGGATGCCCAATTGGCTGTCCGGCTGAGGTTTGAGTAGGGCCCGTATCCATTTTTGGATAATTCTGTTAGATTGCACTTTCAATGGCCTATGCTATGAATACCATGCGCTCCAATATTTCCTTGAACCAATACGCTCGCGGCCACTTGGTCGGCGCGCGCGCCACTGCCTCTCCCTTGCGGGAAGAGGTGGAGATCGCGTTGGCACAAGGATACGAGGTGGCTTTCGATTTCTCAGGTGTTGAGGCAACCCAGTCCTTCATCGATGAACTGGTCGGCGTGCTGATTCTCCGCCACGGCCCAGATATCCTCAGCCGCTTGATATTCAAGTCCTGCTCGGAAGATGTGCAGGCGATCATTGAGTTCGTCGCAACCGACCGCTGCGACCAATACATCAAATCTCATTCTCACTGATCAACCTCGCCCGCTTTCGTGCCTGAGGGTCCAGTTGTTGCCCCGGCACAGCATGGTATCCCCCCGACGTAAAAACCATCATCGGCCTGTTCTGGGCGGAGAAGATCATTCGCAATGAACCTAAAAGCGGCAGTTGAACATCCGTTATCCTTCGATACGCGCGAGAAACCGCGCTACTCAGGACGAACGGATATTCACCCAGATGGTGATGCCGCATATTGGCCATTCGTATTGAGTAGGCCGAAGGCTGTATCGAAACATGAGCGGTCAATCGCCGTTTTTAGGTAGATTGCCCTCTTGAATTTGCTGCGTCAGCCCCTATTCAGTATAGGGTTTTCGATACTGGAGAAAAAACAACATGACCGTAGAAGCACACAAGGAAACACTGGGTTTCCAGACTGAAGTCCGTCAGCTGTTGAAGCTGATGATCCATTCCCTCTACAGCAACAAGGAAATTTGCCTGCGCGAGCTGATTTCCAATGCATCGGATGCCGCCGACAAGCTGCGCTTCGAGGCGCTCGCCGACGACGCGCTGTTCGAAGGGGATTCCGGCCTGAAGATACGCATCAGCCAGGACAAGGCGGCGCGCACCATCACAATTTCCGACAACGGCATCGGCATGTCGCGCCAGGAAGTGATCGAGCATATCGGCACTATCGCCAAATCCGGCACGCGCCAGTTCTTCGAGGCGCTGAGCGGCGACCAGGCCAAGGATGCCAACCTGATCGGCCAGTTCGGCGTGGGCTTCTATTCCGCTTTTATCGTGGCAGACAAGGTCACGCTGGTTACCCGCCGCGCCGGTTCTGGCGCCGAGCATGGCGTGCGCTGGGAATCCGCCGGCGAGGGCGACTACACCCTGGAAACGCTGGAGAAGGCCGGGCGTGGCACCGACGTCATCCTGCATCTGCGCGAGGGCGAGGACGACCTGCTCGACAGCTGGCGCATCAAGAGCATCATCAAGAAGTATTCCGACCACATCACCCTGCCGATCCTGATGCAGAAGGAAGAATGGGATGCCGACAAGCAGGAAAGCCGGCTCACCGGCGAGGATGAAACGGTGAACCGTGCCAGCGCTCTATGGGCAAGGCCGAAGAGCGAAGTGACCACCGAGGAATACGAGGAGTTCTACAAGCATGTGGCGCATGATTTCGAAGCGCCGCTGGCCTACACCCACAGCAAGGTGGAGGGCAAGCAGGAATACACCCAGCTGCTCTACATCCCGGCGCGCGCGCCGTTCGACCTGTGGGACCGCGAGGCGCGCCACGGCATCAAGCTGTACGTGCGCCGGGTGTTCATCATGGACGACGCCGAACAGCTGATGCCGCGCTACCTGCGCTTCGTGCGCGGGGTGATCGACTCCAACGACCTGCCGCTCAACGTCTCGCGCGAGATCCTCCAGCACAGCAAGGATATCGACAGCATTAGGGCCGGATCGGTGAAGAAGGTGCTTGGCCTGCTCGACGATCTGGCGGGGAATGACCAGGAGAAATACGCCAAGTTCTGGGGCGAGTTCGGCAAGGCGATCAAGGAAGGCGTCGGCGAGGACCATGCCAACAAGGAGCGCATTGCCAAGCTGCTGCGCTTTGCCTCGACCCATGCCGATACCGCCGAGCAGAGCGTTTCTTTTGCGGACTATATCGGCCGCATGAAGGAGGGTCAGGACAAGATTTACTACGTTACCGCCGACAGCTTTGCCGCCGCGAAGAACAGCCCGCATCTGGAAATTTTCCGGAAAAAGGGCATCGAAGTGCTGTTGCTTTCGGATCGGGTGGACGAGTGGATGCTGTCGCACCTTACCGAGTTCGACGGTAAGCCGCTGCAGTCGGTGGCGAAGGGCGAACTCGACTTGGGCAAGCTGGAAGACGAGGCCGAGAAGCAGGAGCAGGAAAAGGAAGCGGGCGAGTTCAAGGAGCTGATCGACCAGGTCAAGGCAGTGCTCGGCGACAAGGTCAAGGAAGTGCGCATCACCCACCGCCTGACCAGTTCCCCGGCATGCCTGGTGGCCGATGCCCACGACTTGGGCGGAAATCTGGCCAGGATGCTGAAATCCATGGGGCAGGAAGCGCCGCAGACCCAACCGATCCTGGAGATCAATCCACACC
>JAIOJM010000381.1 GCA_019911785.1 Sulfuricella sp.
GCTTCAAGACATTCTTCAACTTTTGAGAGTGACATGTACGAGACAGCGGGCATTGCCCTGGCAACTTTCTTTGCAACGGTCGCTCCGATAGATGTGGCAGCGATGTTCGCCGCCTTGACGGCAACAGCCACCCCTTCGGAGCGGCGTTCCATCGCTATCCGCGGGATCGTGATCGCCACGGTGATCCTGCTGGTTTTTGCGCTGCTCGGCAAGTTTCTGCTGGCCAGCCTGGGTATTTCTCTGGCGGCGCTGAGGACGGCTGGCGGCGTTTTGCTGCTGTTGATCAGCATCGATATGGTGTTTGCCCGCTCCTCGGGCGCCACCTCGACAACGGACGAGGAGGATAGAGAGGCCGAACACAAGCGTGACATCGCCGTGTTCCCGCTCGCCACCCCCCTGATTGCCGGCCCCGGCGCCATCGGGGCGGCCATCCTGATGATGGCGAATGCCGAGGGGCGGGTCGCGCATCAGTTGGCCGTCCTGGCTGCCCTTCTCGCCATCATGCTGGCCACCTTCGTTGCCATGCTGACCGCCAGCCAGATCCACCGCTTCCTTGGCGTGACGGGCACGCAGGTGATCAACCGGATTCTCGGCATCCTGCTGTCCGCCCTGGCGGTACAGTTCATGTTCGACGGGATTGCCCAGAGCGGTCTGCTGGGCGGGTAGGCTACTGGCTTACACCATGTTAGCAGCAAGAGCTTTCGCTTCTTTTAGGTCTATTTTTGCCCTGTGGCCATGCTTTTCAAGCAAATGCAGAAGGTTGGCTCCATTCAACAGCGTGAGGGGCTTCCCCTTAGCGAATTCATAAGCGTCAGGCCCGTAGTTAGCTGTCGTAACGAGGATTCCTTTTGTTGCACCTTCATTCATTACGGTTCCATACAGGTCGCGCACTGCCGAGACGCCGACAGTGTTTGAATAGCGCTTTGCCTGAATAACGATCTTGCCGCCTCGAATCGGATCTGGATCAAATGCTACAGCATCTACACCGCCATCTCGACTTGCCTGGGTGACTTTTACTTCGCCGCCGCTCTGTTTGAATTCTTTCTCGAATAGCTCTCGGATGAGGTGCTCGAAATCTTCCCAATCCATTGCCGCCAAATTGGTCGAATCATCCAATGAATCGGCAACTCCATATCCATCAATAAATCGTCTATCTTCCTTGCTGATAGTTAAGATTGGAGGCACTGCGGTTATGCTGTGAAGCTTGCTACTACCCACGCCCTTAAGCGATTTAAAACAAGCCTTCGGATCCACGTTTGCCAGGTTAATGGCCGTGAATTCCTGTTTGCGGGCTTGTATAGAGAGAATGCAGGTGGTCACCGCGTTACCGCTCGATTTGTTTATAGAAGTCACCAGTCCATTAAATATAATTGCGTCGAGCGCATTCGCTATATCGGCTTCAAAAAGCTCATGCAGGCTGCGCAATGTTATTTGGTAAATCACATCATCGTAGATCGCATCAAGCTCTTTGTCCGACAGGTAGACATCCTTGAGTTCGTTTCTGGCCTGGATGTATTTTTCTTCTTTTAATGATGGAATCTGCTCGCGTGAAGGCAAAGCATATTCCACAAGGAGCATCCTCGTATCAGGCAAATATTCAAGGTCAAACTCTTGAGGAAAAGAGTCTGGATAGAGAGAATTTGTTAGCACCATTTCGCAGTAATCAATTACTGCGCCTTGGCCTCCTGCGAGGTACTCAGCTTTTTTAGCCGCTATCGCGCCATTACGATTATTCTGATCTGCCAAATACCGGGCCTTCTCCGCCTCATATTTTTGTACCGCCATTTGATGATCTTCATCGTTTTTTGCCAGCCGAACTTCATGTGCCTTCAAGCTCGCAGCGTTGCGCTTCTCGGCGTTTTCTTTAGCGGCGGCCCATGCGCTGTGATCCTGCACGAATAACTGTGTAGCAGTCTCCTCACGATTCCGGCGAATCGATGGAATAATACTTCCCCAGAAACCGAGGATGGGCTGATATTTCTGGCCGCCTTTCATTGGTTCCGGCGCAATTTTCTCCGGCTCGGGGCATTTTACCTGCGGCTTAGTTGGATAGGCATTGTGAAAAGGCTTACTGTCCTTCAGTTTTTCCCAGTCGATTGCATCGTTGATGGAGAGGGTGTGTTGAAGCGTATTTCGCAAAGATTCCAGTATCGCTTCCGCTTCCACGGTTTTTTCTACAGCTAGTTGCTTTAGCGACTCTTTTTCCTGTGCAGCTTGCTCGCGTTTACTCGACTTTTGTTCAGCATCCAGCTTCTTTTCCCACATCTCGTCCCAAGCCTGTTTTTGCGCCTCAGCCTTTTGTTGGACGACATAGGGATCAGAGCCACGAATATGCCGATATTTACTTAATCCGTTGTGACGTACTTCTATTTCATACATTATCCTAGCGGCCATAACGCTCCCCTTTGCATTCTCATCCCAGATTACACCATGCGTATTAGCCACAACTGGAGTCGCGGGGTCAGGTTTTGCATTGACACATTGCGCATGATTGCAAGACCCTGAGGTTCTGGCTTCACCGCTTCGCGGCGGCTTTGTAAACGGCGTTGCGCTCGCGTTTTCCAACGGCGACAACAACAACGATCAATTCGTTATCGCGGACTTCATAAACCAGACGATAACCGACACCCCTGAGTTTGATTTTGAATCTGTCGTTGTGGCCTGACAGTTTCGATGCGGGAATGCGCGGATTCAGCAAGCGCTCTTCCAGCTTTTTCTTGAACTGCTCGCGCACATTGCTGTCGAGTTTTCCCCACTCTTTAAAGGCTTCCTCCTTGAAGACGAGGCTATAGCTCACTGAGTTCGACCTTGATTTCCGCCTGGCCCGAACGCGCATCGGCAATCGCATTCAGTTCGATGTCTTCCAGCCTGTCCATAAGCGCCTCGTAGGCTTTCGCCGGGACACAATAGAAAGCCGTCTCGTTCCGGTTGAGGATTGCTACGGGGAATCCGTCACCCGCTGCAACGGTTCCCATGGGGTTTTTCTTTAATTCAGAAACGCTCGCGGTCGTTTCCGCCAGGATTATGTGCGTCATAATGTCCCCCGACATTTAATTTAAGAGTATTAATAATAGCACTCTTACCCGGTCTCGCAAGGTTCGTTTTGCGCGGGGTGGCACCCTTGTAATTGGGTTTTGGGGGCGGTTTGCCAGTTTTTTCGCGGCGCCGCGACCCAATCGTCATGGTGTTAGAGTCTGTTTCAGTAAGTTTCAGTGCGCCTGCTCCCAGTTTGGTCCCACTCCCACATCCACTTCCAGCGGCACGTCCAGCCTTGCCACGCCGCACATCAGCCCGGGCAGTTCGCGCTTGACGGTTTCCAGCTCGGCATCGGGCACTTCCAGCACCAGCTCGTCGTGCACCTGCATGATGATCAGGCTCTGCATGCGGTTCTGTTCCAGCCAGCCCTGCACTGCGATCATGGCGAGCTTGATCAGGTCGGCGGCGGTGCCCTGCATCGGCGCGTTGATCGCGGCGCGCTCGGCGGCTTGGCGGCGCATGCCGTTGGCGCCGCCGATTTCCGGCAGCCATAGCCTGCGGCCGAACACGGTTTCAACATAGCCCTGCGCCTTGGCGGCTTCACGGGTGCGCTCCATGTATCTGGCCACGCCGGGATAGCGGGCGAAGTAGCGTTCCATGTAGGCCTGGGCGGCGTTGCGCTCGATGCCCAGCTGCGAGGCCAGGCCGAAGGCGGACATGCCGTAGATCAGTCCGAAGTTGATCACCTTGGCGTAGCGGCGCTGCTCGGCACTGATCTCGGACGGCGAGACGCCGAAGATCTCGGCCGCGGTGGCGCGATGCACGTCGAGCCCCTGCTCGAACGCGCGCAGCAGGCTCGCGTCGCCCGAGATGTGCGCCATGATGCGCAGTTCGATCTGCGAGTAGTCGGCCGACACGATGCTCGCGCCGGGCGGCGCGACGAAGGCCTCGCGGATGCGCCGTCCCTCGGCGGTGCGCACCGGGATGTTCTGCAGGTTCGGGT
>JAIOJM010000382.1 GCA_019911785.1 Sulfuricella sp.
GCCGCTGCGCTGCCGCCCTTGCGGCCCCGCCAGCTTCGCCGCCTCGCGCAGGCGCGGCGCCATGTAACCTAGACGTGCGATTTCCACCTGTGCGCGCGCGGCGCGCGAACTGGCGTGACGGTGGAAGATTTCGAGGATGACCATGGTGCGGTCCATCACCTCGCAGCCGACCTCGATTTCGAGGTTGCGCGCCTGCGACGGCGAGATTTCGTGATCGACGAAGACGGCGTCGATCCTGCCGGCGTTGGGGTCGGCGGCGGCCTGCGGCGTATGCTCGAAGGAGACGGGCTCGGGCACGTTGTCCACAAATTCGCGGATCTCCTGCCGCTTGCCGGCGCCCAGGTAGGCCGTCGTGTCGAAGCTGGAGCGTTTCTGCGTGAAGGTGGCGGTGATCTGGTAACCCAGTGTCTTTGCCAGATCGCGCAGCTCGGCCAGCGATGACTCGAACTCGACGTCGCTTACGTTCGGCAGTTGCACGGACGCCACGACGGCGTATTTGGGCTTCTCTTTGACTTCTTTTCGCATTCGGGGATGGCTTCTTTTGGGTAGGCGAAGCCGGATAGTACCTGCCTCTTAATCAGCGTGCAAAACTGGCCATGAATACGGGATCTAGCGACCCTAACGCGACAGCGACAACCCGACCCTGGTCGTGCAGATAATTGCTGCCACACCGCGTAACACGATTGACCTTCGCAAAAGCATGGACTAGACTGTCCAGTCTACACACTTTGAATTTTAAAGAGGCTCCATGTCCAACCTCGCAGAATCAGCCGTCGCGGATACCCGTAACCGCCTGATCCAGGCGGCCAGGGAAGCCTTCATGGCTGAGGGCTACCGGGCCAGCGTGGATGGCATAGCAGCCCGTGCCGGCGTGGCCAAACAGACGCTCTACAACCATTTTCCCAGCAAGGATGAGCTGTTCAGCGAGTCGGTTGGTCTGGTTTCTGCCGCCATTACGGTTTCGCTGGACGGCCAGACGGAAGACGTGCGCGCTACCCTCCTCCGCTTTGGCGCGACTTTCCGCCAGAATGTGCATGGAACCGAGGGAGTTGCCATGTTCCGCACCCTGATGGCCGAAGCAGTGCGTTTCCCGACTCTGGCACTGGCCTTCTTCGCCAAGGGGCCGGAGCAGACCGCCGCCCGGTTGGCGGATTTCCTCAGCCGGGCCATGACCGCTGGCCATTTGCGCCGGGACGATCCGCGCTTTGCCGCCGAAATGTTGTTGGGCATGCTCAATAACATCGATCATTTTCAGCGCCTGAGCAGCAACACCCCGCTGCCTGAAGCTCTGGAAACAGCTCGAATCGGGCAGATCGTGGACTGCTTTCTGCGCGCCTACGACCCAAATCATTAACGCCAAATTATCGATAAAACGTGAATAATTATTGCATCCTGTAGGAGCGGCCTTGGCCGCGATTATGGCGGTTATCGCGGCCAAGGCCGCTCCTACAAAATCTTCCTTTTAACGTGAAACGGATACCCAAGGAACCGAACATGAACCGAAATTTTCTGCTGATGATTCTGCTGACCGCCGCGCTTGCGGGTTGCGGTAAGGGGGGCGACCAAAAACCTGCCGCTGGCCCCGGCGGTCCTGCCATGCCGCCGCCGGAAGTCGATGTCATTACCGTCACGCCGGGTTCGGCCACCCTCACCCAGGAATTGCCGGGCCGCTTGCAAGCCTTCCGCACCGCGCAGGTGCGGGCGCAGGTGGACGGCATTCTGGAAAAGCGCCTGTTTGCTGAAGGCACCGATGTCAAGGAAGGCGCCACCCTGTTTCGCATCGACCCGCGCAACTACCAGGCGTCTTTTGACGCGGCCAGGGCGGATCTGGCCGTCGCCCGCCTGACTCTGGATCGCTACCTACCCCTGCTCGAAATCAAGGCGGTGAGCCAGCAGGAAGTCGATCTGGCCGAGGCGAAGGTAAAGCAGGCTGAAGTGGCGCTGACACGCGCCCGCATCGACCAGGAGAACACCGCCGTGCCGGCTCCGATATCCGGCCGCATCGGACGCGCCCTGGTGACTGAAGGAGCACTGGTGAGCAAGAGTGCGGCGACGCATCTGGGCACCATCGAACAGGTCGACCCGATCTACGCCAACTTTACCCAGCCCGGCGCCGATCTGCTCCGGCTCAGGCAGGCCGTAAAGGCGGGCAGGCTCAAGATGGCGGAACAGGCCAGCGTGGAAATGGTGCTGGAAGACGGCAGCATCTATCCACAGCCGGGCAAACTGATGTTCTCGGATCTTGCCGTCGATCCGGCCACCGGCAGCGTTTCCCTGCGCGCCGTGTTTCCCAACCCCAGGCATGAACTGCTGCCCGGCGCCTTTGTGCGCATCCGCTTCCCGGAAGCCCTGCTCGACCAGGCCATCCGGGTGCCCCAGCGCGCCGTGCAGCCAAGCCCGCAGGGGCAGATCGTCATGATCGTGGATAACGAAGGCAAGGCTGCACCCAGGCCGGTGAAAACCGGCGGCATGAGTGGCGGCGATTTCGTCATTGCCGAGGGCCTGAAAGGCGGCGAGCAGGTGATCGTCAACGGCCTGCAGAAGGCGCGCCCCGGCACACCGGTAAAGCCGGTGCCATGGAATCCTTCCGCGCAGCCGCCGGCGGGTGAAAAGAAGTAAAGACCGTTCGTGGTGAGCCTGTCGAACCATGAACGGCCCTTCGACAAGCTCAGGGCGAACGGCCTATGGGAAAAAATTCTTTCCCGGAACCACCAAACTTTGTAAGTCCCCCGCTATGCCAGTGGGATTTATCGTAATAATAAGGATTCGCCATGTTCGCCAAATTCTTCATCGACCGCCCCGTCTTCGCCTGGGTAATCGCCCTGGCGATCATGCTCGCCGGCGGCCTCGCCATCAGGGGTCTGCCGCTGTCCCAGTATCCGGCGGTCGCCCCTCCTTCCATCGCCTTCAACATCGTCTACCCGGGCGCCTCGGCCAAGGTGGTCGAGGATACGGTCACTGCCCTGATAGAGCAGGAAATGAACGGCATCGAACACCTGCTCTACATGGAGTCGGCTTCGGAACTGGGCACGGGCACGGTGACCCTGACCTTCGAGCCGGGCACCAATGTCGACATCGCCTCGGTGGAAGCGCAAAACCGCTACAAACGCATCGAGGCACGCCTGCCCGACGACGTGCGGCGGGTCGGGGTATCAGTCACCAAACCATCGCGCAACTATGTGATGTTCGTCGCCCTGCATTCGCCGGACAATAGCCTGAAGGCCGTGGACCTGGGCAGTTTCGCTGCCGCCAGCGTGCTCGACCCGTTGCGGCGCGTAAAGGGCGTGGGCGAGGCCATCCTGTTCGGCACCGAGTATTCGATGCGCCTCTGGCTCCAGCCGGACAAGCTCCATTCCTACAACCTCTCGCCCGCCGACGTGACCCGTGCGGTGCGCGCCCAGAACGTGGAACTCGCCACCGGCGAACTGGGACAGGCGCCGGCCGCAGCCGGCCAGCAGCTGAACGCGGTGATCGTCACGCGCAGCCGCCTGTCGACACCGGAGGAGTTCGGCAATATTCTCGTCCGCACCCAGCCGGATGGCTCCGCGGTGCGGGTAAAGGACGTCGCACGGGTGGAACTGGGCTCCCAGAGCTACGACATCTTCGCCCGCCTCAACGGACAGCCGACTGCAGCCATCGCCATCCGCGTCGCGCCCAACGGCAACGCGCTGGACGTGGTCAAGGCAGTGCGCGCCAAAATGGCTGAGATGGCACCCTACTTTCCCAAGGGCGTGAGCTGGGACGTGCCCTACGACACCTCCCGCTTCGTCGACATTTCCATCAAGGAGGTGTTGCTGACCCTGGCAGAGGCGGTGGTGCTGGTATTCCTGGTGATGTTTCTGTTCCTGGAGAATTTCCGCGCCACCCTGATTCCCACCATCGTCGTGCCGGTCGCCCTGACCGGCGCACTTGCCGGGATTTATGTCTTCGGCTACTCGATCAACGTGCTCACCCTGTTCGCCATGGTGCTGGCCATCGGCATCGTGGTGGATGATGCCATCGTGGTGGTGGAGGCGGTGGAGCGCATCATGCGTTCGGAAGGGCTGGCGCCTCGGGAAGCCGCGCGCAAGGCGATGGACCAGATCTTCAACGCCATCATCGGCATCACCCTGGTGCTGTCTGCCGTGTTCGCGCCGATGATCTTCTTCGGCGGCTCGGTCGGCGTCATCTACCGCCAGTTTGCCGTCACCCTTATCCTCACCATGCTGTTCTCGGCCCTGATGGCGCTGACGCTGACGCCGGCCCTGTGCGCCACGCTGCTCAAGCACGAACCGGGCAAGGAATATCGGCCCAGCAAGGGTTTCTTCGGCTGGTTCAACCGCGTCTTCGACCGCACCACTCAGGGCTATCAATCCTGGGTCGCGCGCGCGATCGGGAAAACCGGGCGTTACCTGGTGCTTTACGCCGCCATCATCGGCGCCACCGGTTGGCTGTTCATGCACCTGCCCGGCAGTTTCCTGCCCGAGGAAGACCAGGGCTACTTCATCAACATGGTGCAATTGCCGCCGGGTGCCTCGCAGGAGCGCACCATCGAGGTGCTCTCGCAGGTCGAGCAGTATTACCTCAAACAGCCGGAAGTGGCCAAAGTCATCGGCGTGGTCGGTTTCTCCTTTTTCGGCCGTGGCCAGAACGCGGCCCTCGCTTTCGTGCGGCTCAAGGACTGGGACGAGCGCAAAGGTGCGGACCATTCCTCCACCGCGATGGTGCAGCGCGCCAACATGGCGTTTTTCCAGATCAAGCAGGCGATGATTTTTGCCGTTAATCCGCCGCCCATTCCGGAACTTGCCTCGACCGGCGGCTTCGACTTCCGCCTGCAGGACCGCGCCGGACTCGGCCGCGAAAAATTGCTGGAGGCGCGCAACATGGCGCTGGGGCTGGCCGGGCAGGACCACAGTCTGGCCGGTGTTCGACCGGAAGGTCAGGAGGCCGGGCCGCAGCTGTTGCTCGACATCGACCGGCGCAAGGCTGAAACCCTCGGCGTTTCCATTGCCGACCTCAACGAAACCCTGCAATCCACCCTGGGAGTTGCTTACATCAACGACTTCGAGCGCCAGGGCCGGATCCTGCGCGTGCAGATGCAGGCCGAGGCGGATTTGCGCACCACGCCGGAGAAGCTCCTGCGTCTGTCGGTCAGGAACAAGGCCGGGGGAATGGTGCCGCTGGCCGAGCTGGTCACGCCGCGCTGGATCGTCGGCTCGCCCAAGCTGGATCGCTTCAACGGACTGCCCGCCATGAAGATCGCCGGCAGTCCGGCGCCCGGCCACAGCACCGGCGAGGCGATGCAGACCATGGAGGAACTGGCCAAAAAGCTGCCGCCAGGATTCGGATTCGAGTGGTCCGGCACCTCGTTCGAGGAAAAACTCTCCGGCAGCCAGGCGCCCTTCCTGTTCGCGCTGTCGCTGCTGGTGGTTTTCCTCGCGCTGGCCGCGCTGTATGAAAGCTGGTCGATTCCCTTTGCCGTGCTCCTGGTGGTGCCGTTGGGCATCTTCGGCGCAACCCTGGCGGTGACGATGCGCGGCTTGCCCAACGACGTCTATTTCAAGGTCGGCCTCATCGCCATCATCGGGCTTTCCAGCAAGAACGCCATCCTGATCATCGAATTCGCCCGTGACCTGCAGGAGAAGGGCATGGGACTGGTCGAGGCCACCCTGGAAGCCTGCCGCCTGCGTTTCAGGCCGATCCTGATGACCTCCTTCGCCTTCATCCTGGGCGTGCTGCCGCTGGCGATTTCAACCGGGGCGGGCGCCAACAGCCGCCATGCCATCGGCACCGGCGTCATCGGCGGCATGCTTGCAGCCACGCTGCTTGCGGTCTTCCTGGTGCCGGTGTTTTTCGTCGTGGTGCGAAAAATCTTCCCCGGCCATCCCCGCCGCCATCAGGAGAACGATCATGCATAAGTCACTCATCATCGCCCTGGGCGCCGCTCTGGCAGGCTGTTCGTTGATGCCCGACTACCAGCGGCCTGAGCCGCCGGTTGCCGCGCAATGGCCGGAAACGGCCCGTCCGGACGGCGTGCGCAAGGCAAGCGCTACCGAATGGGGGGCTTTTTTCCCCGATCAAAGGCTGCAAGCCCTGATCGCCGCTGCGCTCGAATACAACCGGGATATGCGCATCTCCATAGCGCGCGTCGAGGAAGCCCGTGCCCTCCATGGCATCGCCCGCGCCGACCGGTTGCCCAGCATCGATGCGGCGGCTGGAGGACAATCGGCGCGCACGCCGGGCGACCTCTCCTCCACTGGAAAATCAGTAACCAGCCGTCGCTATGATATCGGGCTCTCCTTGCTGTCTTTCGAGCTGGATTTCTGGGGCCGGGTGAAAAGCCTCGATGAAGCGGCGCTGGCGAGCTTCCTTGCCACCGAGGAAGCCCGGCGCGCCCTGCACCTGTCGCTCATTTCCGAAGTCGCCAACGCATATTTCACCCTGCTGGAGATGGATGAGCGCACTCGGCTGGCACAAGAAACCGTGAAGAGCCGCGAGGAAACCCGCACCCTGATCGCCCGCCGGCGGGAAGTGGGTCTGGCCGGCGACCTCGACTTCCTGCAGGCGGACGGCGCCCTGGAACTTGTGCGTGCCGAGCTCGCCAGCCTGCAACGCCAGCAGGCCGCGGCCGCGAATGCGCTGGTGCTGCTCGTCGGCCAGCAACCGTCCGGCCTGCCCGCGGGGCGCACGCTGCCGGACCAGGACATCGTTGCCGACCTGGCCGCGGACCTGCCCGCGGAAGTCCTGCTCCAGCGCCCCGATGTGCTGGCTGCGGAAAAAAGGCTGATTGCCGCCAATGCCAACATTGGCGCCGCACGCGCCGCCTTCCTGCCGCGCATTAGCCTGACCGCCGGCCTGGGGACGGCGAGCAGCGCGCTTTCAGGGCTGTTCGGCGGCGGCGGCGAAAGCTGGAATTTCCAGCCGGCGTTGCGCCTGCCGCTGTTCGATGGCGGTCGCATCGCTGCCGGGGTGGATCTCGCCGAGGCACGCAAGGTCATCGCCGTGGCCGAGTACGAGAAGACCATCCAGCAGGCCTTCCGCGAAGTGGCCGATCTCCTCGCCGCCCGCACCTATCTGGTCGAGCAACTGCGTGCGCAGCAGGCTGCAGAAAAGTCCCAGAACGAGCGCCTGCGCCTGGCGGAAGCCCGCTACAAGGCGGGCATCTCCAGCCACCTCGAAGTGCTGGATGCGCAGCGCGAATCCTTTTCCGCCCAGCAAACCACGGTGCAGACCCGGCGCGCACGGCTCGCCGCTGCCGCCCAGCTTTACAAGGCTCTGGGCGGCGGGGGAAGTTGATTTTTGTGGGAGCGGCGCCCTCGCCGCGATTTGTGGCCGCATTCGCGCCGGGGCGGCGCTCCTACAGGGGTGTTTATAATTCGGGTTTAATCCACGGATCTGTGTCATTGCAAAAAGCCTTTAGTGGCGAGCTGCGAAGCGCGGCAGGCCGATTGCACGCCGGCGCCGATATTCATCCAGCAGTCGGAGCTTTTCGCGTGGAGAGATCCGCTCGCATCACAAACTGTACTGCGGATTCAACGTCCTGTCGCGGCACGCCCTTCTCTGCAAATATCCTCGGCCATTGCGATAGCGTTTCAGCGATAAGGTCAATTTCCCGTTGAGCCGTTGTTTCCGAAAGGCCAAAACTTGCACAGTCGGACAAGGCATTCTCAATGGAGGACTCCATGCCGTTTTCGCCCACTCCCAGCTGCTGATACCCGAGCCCCTGCAACTGAGGGGATACATCGAAGGCAGGAGCCAGGTTCCAGTGTGTGCCGTCAAACAGGAAGCCATGGTTTTTCTCGTGATCGTCCGTATTGTCTAGCAGGATGTTGAACACCATGCGCCGGAAAAGCTGCAGGCAGTCCCGCCCTGAATCATTGGCGTGCTTGCGGACAATCTCCGCAAGGGAAGGATAGGAAAACTCATCCTTCGCATAACCTTCCGCGATCAGCATGCTCCTGGCGCTCAGATAAGGGATTCTGCCTCCGCCGGGAAGGCGGTCGAACCGCTCCACCAGCGTCACGTTCCTCTTACCGACAGAAATAAGGCGCGATGCAGGGGTCGCAATGCCGCACTTTCCGGCCAGCGACAGCGAGGCATGCTCCATCGCGCAAACCTCGAAGGTATCTGTGATCGAGGGGAACTTAGCAATCCAGGCTTTCCCCCCGTCCTCCAGGATGGTTTTAGGACGCATCCCGCCCAGGCTGGTCCCTTGTTTCAGTAGCCACCTGAATCTTTCTTCCAGCGGTAGATTGGCTTCCAGACAATGCGCCGCTTCCAATAAATCCGCAAGCTGGTCGGTGTGGAAAGCATGCGACTTGGCGAGCGGCCGATAATGTTCTGGAGAACTGGAAAAGCCCAGCGCCCCTACACGATCCTCCCCCGAATACCAGAGATAGTCGATCTCGGAACGGCGAGGCGGATTTTCCTCCCGTTCGATCACCTTTCGGCCCCATTTGTCCGGGCCGGCGTCATCGAACACGGGGTACAGGCTCTCCCCATCAGGCGGCATGAATTCGCCCTTGTGCATGGGGAGATCTGGCGACAAGGGAAAAGCCCCCGGCAACGCCAGGTAATCATCCAGATACCGGAACGACACCCTGCGGTTGCCGGGCAGAAGCGACAAAATTCCGCAGGGACTCGGCTCCACGGCGCCCGAAAGATAAATCCAAACGTACAACGTCCGGTCAATCATCGCCCACCGCCTTTTGACAACCCGCGAATCTCCAGTAGTAAGGCATCAGCGTCGACTTGGGGATTTGCAATCTCCCCAAGGAAACGCTCCCGCCCTATCAGCCACAGCGCGGAGGCGTAAACCACGATGCTGACGGACGGATCGCCAGCCTCCATTTTTCGTAGGGTCGGCACGGACACCATCATCCTGGCGGAAAACGACACAAGGCTCTCCTTGCGCCGCTTTCGCGCAATATGAAGATGCTCCCCCAATTGCTTAATGGCCCGCTCAACGGGTCTGGGGATGGCCGCAACGATACTTGGTTTTCTTGGCATGAAATAATAATAGTCGTTTTTTAATAAAACAGAAACTATTATTTCATTTTTTATGATTGTGAAGTTGCTACATAATTCCGGAATTGCCTTGCCTGCCCTTCCTGAGCAGCCAGCTCGGCGCGCATGGTTTCGATTCCGCTTTTCAGGGCGAGGTATTCGGCTTCTTTGCGGGCAAGGTAGGCGCGGGTGAGGCTTAGCTTGGCGGCGGCGCGCAGGTAAAGGTAGGCGAGCTTGTTGTCGTTGCTCATACCGGCACGGCCTCCGCAAGAACCTGCTCCCGAAAACTCTCCGGCAATGCTTTCGGCGTCAACACGTCAACTGGAATACCGAGCAGCTTGCGAAGCTCATAGCGAATCGCGCCGATATCCATCAACGTGGTTTCCGGCGTTGGTTCAACCAGCAAATCGAGATCGCTGTCGTCCGTGTCTTCCCCTCTCAGAACCGACCCGAATACGCGAACGTTCAGGGCATGGTGCTGGAGCACGATCTGGCGCACGGCTTCACGATGAGATTGCAGGGCTTGGGAGGGACGCATATCTATAGACCTTACGGTTTTCACGCATATAGCATTCCTGCATTCCACGGAATTCGCCCAGATCGGGCAAGTGCCATGAAGTATTGGCCGGGACTGTGGCGTTTTTGTGTGGGATGAGACGCCAGTGCGTGGTTGTCGTGTTGTAGGAGGCCCGCCCCGGGCCGATACGGTAATTGATCCGGGTTGATCGCGGCGATGGCGCCGCTCCTTGTATTATTGCTTTGCATTGAATTAGACGGTGTTGTGCAAGATAGCGCAGTCCGTCGGAACCGAGTAGTAAATCTTGAGGGGCACCTCAAGACTGAGCGACTGGATGCTGTGCCGCTCCTTTGGCCTTGAGCCAGTCGTGTAGATTTTTGCAGCAGTCGCTCACCCTCCAGTAAAGATCGGACAGTATCTTTGGCCCGGCTAGCCGGCAGCCCGCATTGACAAGGTAGATCACGAGAGGATTTTTTATGCAGCTGTTTCATTTGGGAATTGACGTGGCGAAAGCCAAACTGGACTGTGCTTTGCGTCTTCCAGACGGCAAGCTCAGAAGTAAAGTCGTTGAGAACAATTCTAAAGGTTTCAAGGCGTTGACCGAGTGGCTTGAGAAGCACGGGGCGACGACTGTGCACGTCTGCATGGAAGCCACCGGGGTTTATTGGGAGGCCGTAGCCGAGTATCTGGCAACTCAAGGAATGGCCGTAAGCGTGGTCAATCCTGCCCAGATCAAGGCCTTTGGCGCATCCAGGATGGTGCGCACCAAGACCGACAAGGTGGATGCCAAGTTGATCGCCGAATTTTGCTTGGAACGCCGCCCCGATCCGTGGCTGGCGCCCACGCCCAGCGAGCAGGCGTTGCGCGCCATGGTGTTGCGTCTGGAAGCTTTGCAGGTTATGCGCACTCAGGAGAGCAATCGCCTGGAGGTGGCCCGTGATGCGGTAAAACCGGGAATTACCGCGCATATCGAGTGGCTGGATGAACAGATTAAGTCTCTGGCTAAAACGATCCGCGACCATATCGACGGCGATAAAACCATGAAGGACAAGCGAGCGATCCTGGAGAGCATTCCCGGCGTAGGCGAGCGCACCATCGCTATACTGCTGGCTTTCTATGCCAATCTTGACCGCTTCGGCAATGCCCGGCAGGCGGTGGCTTTCGCCGGGCTTGATCCGCGTCAGCATGAGTCCGGCAGCAGCGTCAAAGGTAAGCCACGGCTTTCCAAAATCGGCCATGCCTTCCTTCGTAAAGCGCTCTACATGCCTGCCATGGTCACCCTCTATAGAACTGCTTGGGGCAAACTTTTCCGCGACCGTCTTGCTGCGGCTGGAAAGCCTCCCAAGCTTATTATCGGGGCTATGATGCGCAAACTCGTTCATGTCGCTTACGGCGTCCTCAAGTCGGGAAAATCTTTTGATCCGGCCTTGCATGGCTTGACGTGAATAACAGTATCTACAGGGGGATGAGACGCCGGTGCGTGGTTGCCGTGTTGTAGGAGGCCCGCCCTCGGGCCGATTGCGGTGGCTGATCGGGCCGATCACGGTAATTGATCCGGGCTGATCGCGGCGAGGGCGCCGCTCCTACGGGGGTGTTTTGGCTCTAATTGATATCCGGATTTATTGCGCGTTCCCGATATCATTTATGTACCAGGCCATGCATTGCACAAGCCCCTCACCAATTTTGTACTGCGGAACATAGCCTAGACGCGTGGCGGCCTTTTCGATATTGGCCAGCGAGTGGCGCACGTCGCCGGCGCGGAAATCCCGATGGATGGCCTTGAAATTTTTCAGATGCGGATAGTGTGCAACCAGGTTGGTACGCAGATGTTCGAATAATTCGTTGAGGCTGGTGCGGTCGCCCACGGCAATGTTGTAGACCTGGTTGACGGCGTCGGGGTTTTCGGTGGTGGCGGCGAGCAGGTTGGCCTGGACGGTGTTGTCGATGTAGCAGAAGTCGCGGCTGGTTTCGCCGTCGCCGTTGATGTAAACGGGCTGGTTCTTGATCATGGCGTCGATCCATTTGGGGATGACCGCCGCGTAGGCGCCGTTGGGGTCCTGGCGCTGGCCGAAGATGTTGAAGTAGCGCAGGCCGATGGTGTTGAAGCCGTAGGTGCGTGCGAAGACGTCGGCGTAGAGTTCGTTGACGAGTTTGGTGACGGCGTAGGGTGATAAGGGTTTGCCGATCTTGTCTTCCACCTTGGGCAGGTCGGGGTGGTCGCCATAGGTGGAGCTGCTGGCGGCGTAGACGAAGCGTTTGACGTTGGCATCGCGGGCGGCGACCAGCATGTTGAGAAAGCCGTCGATGTTGTTCTGGTTGGTGGTGATGGGGTCTTCGATGGAGCGCGGGACGGAGCCGAGGGCGGCTTGGTGGAGGACGTAGTCCACTGAGGACTGAGGACTGAGGACTGAGGACTGAGCTTCACCCCCTCCCCCCTCTCCCCGGCCCTCTCCCGCAAGGGGAGAGGGGGAATAAG
>JAIOJM010000383.1 GCA_019911785.1 Sulfuricella sp.
ATCCTCGCCTTCCTGTTCTCGCTGGTGACCGGCGCGGTCAGCCAGCTGCTGCCGGTATGGCTAAAACCCGGCCTACAAACTGTCTGGCATGGACAAATTCGGCAACGACTGCAGTGGGGCGGCGGGATACGCGGCCTGATGTTTCTTGGCGGCGGCCTGCTCCTTGCCGGCGGCTGGCGCGGCGGGATGATACTGGCCGTGGTGGCGCTCGCCCTGTTCCTGCTGCAGCTGATCGGCGCGGCCAGAATCCTGCTTAACCACGATAACTGATCGGAGCAAGCGATCTTTCACGTATTCGGGTAATGCGCAATATTTGTTTCTCTTTCCAGCAATGATATAATGAGTCATGGCTGAAATAAAAATATCCGATGACTCATGGCGGCTATCCTCGAAACACGGAAACGGCGTGCTCCGTCGCGAAATTTGGGTAGACGAACAAGGATGTGTGGTTCGCTACAACCTGGCCTACATCAACCGAGAAATATTTCAGGGCGATAACGGGCGGGTTGTAGGCTATGACAACGCCCACGGGTTCCACCATAGGCACTACATGGGCACGGTAGAACGTGTGGAATTTACGAGCTTCGACGCTATCGAAGAAAAGTTTGAAGCGGATTGGACTGCGTTCAGGAGAAAGAGATGAGGACAACCATCAAGATTGCCGGGCCGGATGAATTCTTCCAGCGGGGCAAGGAAATTGCCAGGCTGGCAGACCAAGGTAAGCCGATCCAGCCTGAACGGATTATTGCTTTTGAAAATCCGGAAGATTTGGCGCGCCTCATTACGACGGCCAAGCTTATTTTGTTACGCGAAGTGAAAGCCTGCCCCGGATCGATTACAAACCTTTCGCAGCGGCTTCATCGAGACCGCAGCGCAGTCAAGCGAGACATCGATGAGCTAGAGAAAATCGGGCTTGTTGATGTTGAGGAAAAGCCATTCCCCGGGCATGGCCGCATAAAGGAAGTCCGAGCCGTCAGCGAACAAGTCCTGTTGGCAATTTGAGAGATGAGCAGTTGCAGGAAGCCCCTGCCTGCATCCTTTAGATGCAAATTCAGGCTGCAATCTTGACAACATTCGACACAAACAGATTCGCCCCCTTTACTTCAAGGTCAGTCCTGACGTAGGTCAACGGCTGCTTGCGGCTGAAATGAATGACTCCTGTGCGAAGAAGTGCATCTGAACCTGGCCTACCGCTGGTTCTGCCAGCTTGGCCGAGGTCCCAATGGTGCGCAGGATGAGTTCTTGCTGGCGGCGACCGCCCAGAATCTGCGAAGAATGGCCAAGTGGCTTGTACCAAATAGGACGGAAGTGGAAATGATGCCTGCCTGAAGGGGGAATAGGGGCGTCTGCCCTCGGGAAAACTAATACCCAGTCAGTAAAATACCCCCTCTAAAAATTTGGACGATACCTCGCCTTCAAATCAGAGCGGAGTTTTTCAACACCATAGACACATTCCGGGCTGTTGGCTTTCATAGAAGCCGCTGCTCATACTTACACGCAGCATGCAACCACAGCAGCTAAAGTATTAAGGCAAATCGTACTTGCTTGAAAGGTGGTCTTACCACCGCAACAAGCGACGTCCACTCATAGCGCCGACAACGGTTGGTATCAGCATGCCCAGCAGATACCAGACGCCAAGGAAAGGTACTTCCATTTCCGGACAGTGTAGGCAGTACACCAATGCCCCAGTCGCCCCGGAAAGGAATCCTGCAGCCGCGCCGGCAAGGCCAAGCCGAGTAGGCGCAAGTCCTTTCATCGCCCATATCACCATGGCAAATACCGGAACGGAAAGCATGGCAATGAGGAAGGGGCATACCGCCCATGTTTCTCCTAAAAGCAGTTTCACGCGTTGTGCCGGTTCTGCAGCATTCATGACAAACAATGCGAATACCCACATGACGGCTACCGGGGTCGCAAGTGCGGACGGTGCCATACCGAGCCGTACCCCCGGTTTTGATAAACGAAGAACCGCAAACAAGCTGGCACCTGCGAGGCAACCTACAAACCCAAGCTTGATCCAAAATTTCGCCAATTGAGCCGATTCAACAATATCGGGGCGAACGCCTAGCAAAGTTACCATCAACAGCGTTGAACCCAAAGCGCCAAAGCCAATCGCCATCGCATAGCGTCGAGCAGCAACGTTTTTTTCCACCGTAGTGATTCCAGTCGCTAGCATGTCGATAAAATCTTCAGTTTTCATGTTTCGTCCCTCATTTTTGCAGCGAGCGTCTTTAAGCCCCGGTGCACACCAACTTTGACCGCCGATTCCGACATGCCTGTAATTTGAGCGGTTTCGGCAATCGACAGCCCCTCTAGTTTGGTATGAAAAATTGGGAGGCGTTGCCGATCTGGTAACCGGTCAAGCAGTTTAAGAATATCTCTCCTCGCCTCAGAAGCTTGGTCGTCTGAGGCCGCAAATAGGTCAAAGTCGTCGATTGAGTCGGTGAGCTGGTCGCGGCCTGCGCGCCGACGAAAAAAATCCACAAGCTTGTACTTCGCAATTGCATGAACCCATGCAGTCAAGGGCTGGCTCACATCGTAAGTATGACGCTGGTT
>JAIOJM010000384.1 GCA_019911785.1 Sulfuricella sp.
GGAAACTGCCGGATTTCCCGCCCCTGATGAATTTCGGATATTTCCCAAGCACTTGACGGACTCCATGAAAGCCTGGCCGATTCTAGCACGCCGCCACCTGCATGGCATAAACCCCGCGTTCGGGAACTTATATTGCGGTAACGGCCTCTTTTGTTTTATGCTTCCGTGTAATCGCACAAGAAAATCAATCCACAAAAAAAATCATGAGGCACTGCCTGCGCAATCTCATCCTCGGCTTTCTGCTGCTGTGGCTTCCGCTGCAGGGGTTCGCCGCGGGCGGGATGTCGTTCTGCCGTCACAACCACACCCCGCCGGCAATACAGGCCGGGGTGCAAGACCATCATGTTGGCCATGATTGCAGCCATGATCAGGATACCCCCTCCGCCACAATGCAAATCCAGTGCGACGATTGCGGCTATTGCCACCTGGGCGGCGCGCCCGCTCTGCTGCCCACGGCCTCCGGCCTGAGCGATAACGCCAGCTTCTCTTTCAAGTTCGCTTTTGACACACACTTCCCTCTGTTCTTTCCCGAACAACCTCAGCGACCCCCTCACGCGCGCTTCTCCTGAATTTACTTCCCGAATTCGATCTATAAAGTAACGACCAGCCAACGGATTGATCCGGCCATGGGCTATCGTACAAGGAGCACGTCATGAAAAAAGCGCTGACCACCCTCATCGCCGCCCTCGCCATGCTGGCGGCCATTCCCAACCTTCATGCCGCCGATGCGGCGAGCGGCAGGGGCACGATCAACAAGGTCGACAATGCGGCCGGTTCCGTGAATATTTCCCACGAAGCCATTCCTGCCATCAAGTGGCCCGCCATGACCATGGACATCAAGGTCGCCGACAAGAAAATCCTGTCGGGTGTAAAGTCTGGCCAGACAGTCACCTTCGGCTTGATCAAGGACCCCAAGGCAGGTTACGTGATCTCGCACATCGAGCCGGCAAAATAAGCCTCCTGGTGGGAGACCGCATGGCTCCCACCCGCACGCATCGAAAGGACAGAGGCCATGAAACCTCCCCGTCATCCCTTTAAGTCAGGCGGGCTGCGGCTGATCGCGCTTGCGCTGACCTTAGCCGCATCGCCGGCACTGGCCGAACCCACTGCATCGCTGCCCGGCGCCAGCGTGGAAAATCTGCTCGAACTGGCGCGCAGCCAGAACCCCGAGTTCGCCGCCATGCGCTACGAAGCGGAAGCGGCGGCGGAGCGGGTATATCCCGCCGGCACTCTACCCGACCCGACGCTGCGCACCGAGCTGCGCGACATCACCAACCAGGGCACGGATGCCAGCCCCAACCTGCTGCCCGGACGGATCGGCAGCACCAAATACACCCTGATCCAGCCCGTGCCGTTCTGGGGCAAGCGCGACCTGAAGCAGGATGTGGCGGAAGCCCAGGCCAACCAGGCCAGGGGCAGCGCATCGGCAAGCTGGGCGGAACTGGCGGCCCGCATCAAGACAGCCTATGCCCAGCATTATGTGCTGGTACATACCGAGGCCCTGACCAGGGAAATCCTCGGCCTGGTCGGCAGCCTGGAAAAAATCACCCAGGCGCGCTATGCCAGCGGCCTGGCGCCGCAGCAGGACGTGATCCGCGTTCAGGTCGAACGGACCGGCATGCGCGGCGAACTGGCGGCGATCGGCAACGAGCGCCACCATGCCCAGGTCAAGCTCAACACCCTGCTGAAACGGCCGGCGATGGCCCCCCTGGCCGATCCCGAACGCTTGCGCCCGATTCCGTCGCCCGCCAGACTCGATCATGGCGCGCTGGAAGAACGCCTGCGCAGCCGCAACCCGCAGCTTTTCGTCGAGGAAGCGCGCGTTACCGCCGCCGCCAAAAACCGCGAACTGATTTACCGCAACCGCTATCCCGATTTCAACCTGGGCCTGTCGCCGGTCCAGACCGGCAGCCGGATCAACGAATGGGAGCTGATGATCGAGCTCAACATCCCGCTGCAGCAGGAAAGCCGCCGCTCCCAGGAGCGCGAGGCACAGGCCATGCTGGCGGCAGCCGAATCGCGCAAGGAGGCCACCCAGAACCAGCTGCTCGCCGATCTGGCCGAAAACATCGCCGCCCTCGATACGGCCCGCTATTCCGAGAACCTGACCCGCACCAGCTTCCTGCCCCAGGCCGAGCTGAGCTTCAAGGCTGCGCTGGCGGGCTATGAAACCGGCAAGCTGGATTTCGCCACCCTGCTCGACGCCCAGCGCCAGATCCGCAAGGCCAAGCTGGACGCCCTCAAGGCGCAGGGTGAAATGCAGGTACGGCTGGCCGAAATCGAACGACTGTTGGGAGAAGACCTATGAACAAGACCACAGCCATTGCAATGAGCGCAGTCATCGCCGCCGCACTGGGCGCCGGCTACTGGCTGGGCAACCAGGGCGCGTTCGGGCCGGGCGCAACGCCGACAGCACCTGTGGCCAGCAGCGCACCGGCCAAGAAGGAGCCCAAGCTCCTGTTTTACCGCAACCCGATGGGCCTGCCCGACACTTCGCCGGTGCCGAAGAAGGACGAAATGGGGATGGACTACATCCCGGTCTACGAGGGTGAAGAGGACAGCAGGCCCGAGGCGGCGAAACAGGTCAAAATCAGCCCCGAGAAAATCCAGAAACTGGGCGTGCGCACCGAGGCCGCCAGCCTGCGCGATCTGGCACGCAGCATTCGTGTTGTCGGCCGGGTCGAAGCCGACGAACGCCTGACCTATACGATCGCCCCCAAATTCGAGGGCTGGATCGAGAAGCTGCACGTCAACACCACCGGCCAGACGGTGGGGAAAGGCCAGCCCCTGCTTGAGGTCTACAGCCCGGAACTGGTATCGGCGCAGAAGGAATACGCCATTGCCCAACAAGGCCAGCGCGACCTGAAGAACGCGAGTTCGGAAGCGCAGGCGGGGATGAAACAACTGGCCGAATCCAGCCTGACCCGCCTGAGAAACTGGGATATCTCCGACGAGCAGATCCAGACCCTGAGCAAAAGCGGCGACAGCAAACGCACCCTCACCTACCGCTCGCCGGCCAACGGCATCGTGATGGAGAAGAAAGCGGTGCAGGGCATGCGCTTCACGCCCGGCGAAGTGCTGTACCAGATCGCCGACCTGTCTTCGGTGTGGATCATCGCCGACGTGTTCGAGCAGGATCTGGCGCTGGTCAAGCCGGGGCAGAATGCCAGGGTCAAGGTCAATGCCTACCCCGGCAAGGAATTTTCCGCCAGGGTGGTCTATGTCTATCCCACCCTCAACGCCCAGACCCGCAGCGTGCCGGTGCGGCTCGAACTCGCCAATCCGGGCGGACTGCTCAAGCCGGCAATGTATGCCGATGTCGAACTGGCTGCGCCCAGCCAGGGAAAAGTGCTGACCGTTCCGGTTTCGGCGGTGCTCCATGGCGGCATCCGTCAGAGCGTGCTGGTGGAACTGGCCGAAGGCCGTTTCGAGCCGCGCGAAGTGAAGCTCGGCGTGCAGGGGAACGACTACGTCGAGATACTGGAAGGGGTCGGCGAAGGCGAAAAGGTCGTGGTCACGGCCAATTTCCTGATCGACTCGGAAAGCAATCTCAAGGCGGCTTTCAGCAACCTGACCGCTGGTCAGGCCAAACCCGCTGCGACTCCAGCCACCGCTCACGAGGGGCACTGACATGCTCAACCGCCTCATCGAATGGTCGGCGCGCAACGTCTTCCTGGTATTGCTGGCCACCCTCGCCATTATCGGTGGGGGAATCTATGCAGTGCTTAGGACGCCGCTCGACGCCCTGCCCGACCTCTCCGACGCCCAGGTCATCATCTATACCGAGTATTCCGGCCAGGCCCCGCAAGTAGTGGAAGACCAGGTCACTTACCCGCTCACCACGGCCATGCTGTCGGTGCCGAAATCGAAAGTCGTGCGCGGCTTTTCCTTCTTCGGCGCCTCGTTCGTCTACGTGATTTTTGAGGACGGCACCGATATCTACTGGGCGCGTTCGCGCGTGCTGGAATACCTCACCTCCCTAACAGGTCGCCTGCCGCAAGGCGTCTCGCCCCAGCTCGGGCCGGATGCCACCGGCGTGGGCTGGGTCTACCAGTACGCGGTGCTGGCGAAGAACAAATCCCTGGCCGAACTGCGCACCATCCAGGACTGGTATCTGCGCTACCAGCTCACCAAGGCGCCGGGTGTGGCGGAAGTCGCCAGCATCGGCGGCTTCGTCCAGCAATACCAGGTGGTGGTCGACCCGCGCCGGTTGCAGGCTTACGGCATACCGCTGTCCAGGGTTTCCCGGGTGATCCGCGACTCCAACCGCGATGTCGGCGGGCGCGTGGTGGAAATGGCCGAAACCGAGTACATGGTGCGCGGCAAGGGCTATCTGCGCGGCAAGGGCGATCTGGAGCAGATCGTGGTCAAGAGCGAAAAGGGTGTGCCGGTGCTGTTGCGCGACATCGCCCGGGTCGAGCTCGGGCCGGACGAGCGGCGCGGCCTGACCGAGCTCAACGGCGAGGGCGAGGTGGTATCCGGCATCGTCATGGCACGCTACGGCCAGAATGCGCTGGAGGTGATCGCCAACATCAAGGAGAAAATCAGGGAAGTCGCCAGCGGCCTGCCGGAGGGGGTGAGCATAGCAACGGTGTACGACCGCTCCGACCTGATCCTGCGCGCCATCGCCAACCTCAGGACCACGCTGCTGGAAGAGTCCGCCATCGTCGCCCTGGTCTGCATCGTGTTCCTGCTCCATGTGCGCAGCGCCCTGGTCGCCATCATCATGCTGCCGGTAGGGGTGCTGATCGCCTTCATCGCCATGCGGCTGCTGGGGATGAACTCCAACATCATGAGCCTGGGCGGCATCGCCATCGCCATCGGCGCGATGGTGGACGCGGCCATCGTCATGATCGAGAACGCCCACAAGCATCTGGAACGGTTATCTGTAGGAGGCCCGCCCTCGGGCCGATTGAATCGCGGCGAGGGCGCCGCTCCCACAGAAGAGGCCCTCTCTCTCTCGGCCCGTATGAATGCCATCATCTCGGCCTGCAAGGAAGTCGGCCCGGCGCTGTTCTTCTCGCTGCTGATCATCACCGTCTCCTTCCTGCCGGTGTTCACGCTGGAAGCGCAGGAAGGACGGCTGTTCTCGCCGCTCGCCTTCACCAAAACCTTCGCCATGGCCGGCGCAGCGCTGCTCTCCGTCACGCTGGTACCGGTGCTGATGATGCTGTTCATACGCGGCCAGATCATCCCCGAGGCGAAGAATCCGGTGAACCGCTTCCTGATCTGGCTGTACCGGCCGGTGATCGCCTGGGTGATGCAGTGGAAGAAACTGACTATCGCCCTGGCTCTGGGAGCCGTGGTGGTGAGCCTGTATCCGGCGACAAAACTCGGCAGCGAGTTCATGCCCACCCTTAACGAAGGCACGCTGTTCTACATGCCCACCGGGCTGCCCGGCATGTCGGTGACCAAGGCGGCGGAACTGCTGCAAACCCAGAACAAGATCATCAAGGGCTTCCCCGAAGTGGCCTCGGTCTACGGCAAGGCCGGGCGCGCGCAAACCGCCACCGACCCGGCGCCGCTGGAGATGTTCGAGACCATCATCAACCTCAAGCCGGAGGCCGAATGGCGGCCCGGCCTGACCATAGACAAGCTGATTGCCGAACTGGACAAGGCCCTGCAGATCCCCGGCATCGCCAATTCCTGGACCATGCCGATCAAGGCGCGCATCGACATGCTCTCCACCGGCATCCGCACCCCTATCGGCATCAAGGTGTTCGGCAAGGATCTGGACGGCATGGAAAAGCTGGCCAAGGAGATCGAGGCCGTGGTGAAGCAGGTACCGGGCACCACCAGCGCCTACGCCGAGCGTCTTACCGGCGGCCTGTATCTGAACATCGAGCCGCAGCGCGATCAGCTGGCCCGCTACGGCATCACCGTGGGCGAGCTGCAGGACGTGATCGCCACCGCCCTCGGCGGGGAAACAGTCACCACCACGGTGGAAGGCCGCGAGCGCTTCGGCGTCAGCGTGCGCTATCCGCGCGAGTTGCGCAGCGACCCGCAGACAATCGCCACACAGGTGCTGGTGCCGGTCGGCGGCGAAATGGGCGGTCCTGCCGCGATGGTGCCGCTAGGCCAGCTTGCCCGGATCGAGATCGCCAGAGGCGCACCCGCAATCCGCACCGAGAACGCCCTGCTGTCGGCATACATCTACGTCGACATCCGCGACCGCGACATCGGCGGCTATGTGCGCGAGGCACAGCAGGCGGTGCGCGACAAGGTCAAGTTCCCGCCCGGCTACTACGCCACCTGGAGCGGCCAGTTCGAGTACATGGAGCGCGCCACCGAGAAGATGAAGATCGTCATCCCGGTCACGCTGGCGATCATCTTCGTGCTGCTCTACCTCAACTTCCGCCGCATGACAGAAACCCTGATCGTGATGCTGTCGGTGCCCTTCGCCCTGGTTGGCGGAGTGTGGCTGATGTGGGCGCTGGGCTACAACCTGTCGGTCGCGGTGGCTGTGGGCTTCATCGCCCTGGCCGGAGTGGCGGCAGAGACCGGGGTGGTGATGCTGATCTACCTCGACCACGCGCTTAATGAAATCAAGGCCCGGCGCGAGGCCGAAGGCAAATCCCTGGCCCCGGCCGATCTCTATGCTGCGGTGATGGAAGGCGCGGTGGAGCGGGTGCGGCCGAAGATGATGACCGTGGTGGCGATCATGGCCGGCCTATTGCCGATCATGTGGAGCAGCGGCACCGGCTCCGAGGTGATGAGCCGCATCGCCGCGCCGATGGTGGGCGGCATGATTTCATCAACGATTTTGACCCTGATCGTCATTCCGGCGCTCTACGCCTTGGTCAAGGAATGGGCACTTTTCAAGCGGAGTTAGCATGAACAAGAAACTGATACTCACCCTGAGCGTTGCACTACTGGCCGGCTGCGGCGAGGGCGCCAAACCGCCGGAAGTTCAGGGCAGGGGCCTGCGCCAGTACGACAGGAACGTACTGGCGCGCGGCGAGCGAATATTCCTGACCAATTGCGCGGTATGCCACGGCAGCGGCGGCGAAGGCAAACCCGACTGGCAGCAGCCCGGCCCGGACGGCAAGCTTCTGCCCCCGCCGCTGGACGGCAACGGCCGGGTCTGGCGTCTCACCAGCAGCCAGATGAAACAGTTCGTCCACCAAGGCAGCCCTGATGGCCGAGCCAACATGCCGGCCTGGCAGGGCAAGCTGTCGGAGCAGGAGATCGACGATACGGTCACCTGGATTACCTCCTTGTGGTCAGATCAGATTTATCTGAACTGGAAAACAAATACCGAGCGCCCCGCCCAATAATTTTGTAAAATCAGCATTTTCTAATTTACTTGGAGATTTCCATGTACGGATTCAGCACCCAACTCGACATCCCCTTCGATGCAGCCGTGGCAAAGACCATCGACGCCCTGAAAGCGGAAGGCTTCGGCGTCCTCACCGATATCGACGTGAAAGCCACCATGAAGGCCAAGCTCAACATCGATGGCCGCCCCTACCGCATCCTCGGCGCCTGCAACCCGCCGCTGGCGCACCGCGCCATCGAGGCCGACCCGGATATCGGCCTGCTGCTGCCCTGCAACGTGGTGGTGCGCGAAGAAGCCGACGGCAAGATTACGGTCGCCTTCATGGATCCATCCGCCGTGCTGAAACTGGTGGACAAGCCCGGCATCGAAGAACTGGCGGCGGAAGTGAAAGGCCGGCTTGAGCGGGTGCGCGACAGCCTCAAGGCGTGATTCCCTGGCTTAACCCGAACGACCCTTTCCCGCCGCTTGATTCCGCCCTGCGCGAGCCCAATGGCTTGCTGGCGGCGGGCGGCGATCTTTCCGCGCAGCGGCTGATCGAGGCCTATAGGCGCGGGATTTTTCCCTGGTTCAATCCCGGCGAGCCGGTCCTGTGGTGGAGTCCGGACCCCCGCATGGTGCTGTTTCCCGGCGAACTTAAAGTGTCACGCTCGCTGCGCAAGACCCTGAAGAAACGGACCTACGAAATCCGGGCAGACACCGCCTTCCGGCAAGTCATGGAAGCCTGCGCCGCGCCGCGCGACGGTCACGGCGGCACCTGGATCACCCCTGCCATGATCGACGCCTACACCGAACTTCACCGCCAAGGCCTGGCACACTCGGTCGAAACCTGGATGGAGGGCAAGCTCGTCGGCGGGCTCTATGGCATCAGCCTGGGCCGAATGTTCTACGGCGAATCCATGTTCAGCCTCGCCACCGATGCCTCCAAGATTGCCTTCGTCCACCTGGTCAGGCAGCTCGAACGCTGGGGATTCGGCATGATCGACTGCCAGATGAAAACCGCGCATCTCGCCTCGCTCGGGGCGCGCGAGATCCCACGCGCCGAATTCAGCCAGCGCCTGGCAAACCTGGTCACCCTGCCGGGCCAGACAGCACACTGGCAGTTGGACACCGATCTCCTGCACGGGTGGTAATTGCTAACGGCATACAAAATGTCAAATAAGTTGCCAAAAATCAACTATCCTGATAAATAGTCGGCAGTTTTCCTGCGGCCCCAGGATAATTAATATGCCACCTCCCCCGCGATTGGATCACAAATAATCATGCTGATTGCACGCCACATCGGCCTGCGCGGCCGCCTTATCCTGCTGCTACTGGCAGCATTCGCCGTGATCCTCGCCATGATCGTGCAGCACACGGTTGAGCATCGTGCTGATGAAATCACGGATGCCTCCGCACACCTTCTGGATAACGCGAAGCTGTTCGCCGCCCGGCAACAGCACATTGCGGCGCGAGCCGATGCGATGCTGAACGGCCTGATGACGCAGCCGGAATTACGCCCGGATGCCGCCACCAAAGCATGTGAGAAGCACCTCTCGGCACGGCTCAAGCAGGAAGCGGAATTCATCCAGATCGGCAAGGTGCTGCCAAGCGGCGAGGTTGCCTGCGCAGCTGCGCCTCCCCCCGGCCGCGTCAGCTTTGCCGACCGCAACTGGTTCCGGCAGGCGCTGCAATCGGAAAAGATGGTGGTTGGCGACGTAGTCACCGGCCGCATCCTCGGCAAGCCGCTGGTCACGCTGGCCAAGGCGATGCGCGACGATTCCGGGCGCGTTACCAGCGTGCTCTATTTATCGCTTGACCTGGCCTGGCTACAGCGGGAGCTGGCCAAAGCAGGGCTGCCGGAAGAATCCCGGCTGGTGGTAGTGGATGGCAAGGGCATGGTCGTGGCGCGCCACCCCGACCATGATAACTGGACCGGCAAAAGCGCCGCGCAAGCACCGTTGTTCCAGACCATTGCCGCGCGGGGTAGCGAAGGCACTACCGAAGGGGTAGGACTGGAAGGCATTCCGCGCCTCTTCGCCTTCACGCCGCTGCTGGATACCGTTTCCGGACCCATGTATCTGTGGCTGAGCACGCCGATTGTCGCAGTCACGGCACCGGCGCAGCGTGAATTCGTCTCCTACCTGTCCATTACCGCGACGGTGCTGTTGCTGGTCCTGGCGCTGGTGTACTGGGGCAGCGAAAAGCTGCTGGTGGGGCCCCTGCTGTCGCTGTCGCGGTCAGCGGCCCGCTTTGGCGCCGGGGATCTCGGCGCCCGTAGCGGACTGCCTCATGGCGACGACGAGATCGGACGGCTGGCCAGGACGCTGGACGAAACGGCCACTGCCATCGAGACCAAAGAGAACAAGCTGGCGCGGGCAAACCGCGCCCTGCGCGTGCTCTCCGCCGGCAACCGCGCCCTGCTGCGCTGCACAACCGAGCAGGAACTGACGGAGGAGATGTGCCGGGCCATCGTCGAAGCCGGCGGCTATCTCTTTGCCTGGGTGGGCTACGCCGAACACGACCGGGACAAGGGGGTGCGACCGGTGGCGTCCTGGAATGCCGCCGAGGGCTTTTTCGACGGCCTGAGGATTGCCTGGGACGAGACGGAGTCAGGCCAGGGGCCGGTCGGCACGGCGCTCCGCCAGGGCATCCCCATCGCCTCGAACAACGTCCTGACCGATCCGGACTACGCGCCCTGGCGGGAACGGGCACAGCGTTTTGGCTACGCTGCGACGCTGGCCTTGCCGCTGCGGGCGGATGGCGCCGTCATCGGCGCGCTGAATATTTACGCCGCCGAACCGGATGCCTTCGATGACGAAGGGATTGAACTGCTCAGCGAAGGTGCAGACGACCTGGCCTTCGGCATCGCATCCCGGCGCGCCGCGGCCGCGCACGACCGCACCCGGGAAACCCTCAAGGGCACCGAGGCGCAGCTGGCCGAAGCGCAGCGCCTGGCCAAAATAGGCCATTGGGAGTGGGATACCCAAACCGGCCTTCACACCTGGTCGGAGGAAATCTACCGGATCTATGGCCGCGACCCGAAGCTGCCGCCGGCCGACATCCAGGAAGTGCCGAAATATTTCACGCCCGAAAGCTGGGCACGCCTGAGCGCCGAGGTGGAAATGGGGCTGGCAAAAGGAATACCCTACGAATGCGACGCCGAGGTGGTCCGCCCCGACGGCACCCACCGCTGGATTATCGCCCGCGGCGAGGCCATGCGCGAGGCGAACGGGGCTGTCATCGGCCTGCGCGGCACGGTGCAGGACATCACCGAGCGCAAGCTGGGCGAACTCGCCCTGGCCCGCGCCAACCGTGCGCTCAGGACATTGTCGGCGGGCAACGAGCTGCTGGTGCGGGCTACGGATGAAAATGAGCTGCTCCAGGCCGTCACGCACTCCATCGTGGAAAACGGCGGCTACCGCATGGCCTGGGTGGGCTATGCCGACGACAACCCGGAAAAGACCATCACGCCCAAAGCCTGGGCCGGCATAGAGGAGGGCTATCTCACCCAGCTCCATCTCACCTGGGCCGATACCGAGCGCGGCCATGGCCCGCTGTGCCGGGCCATCCGCAGCGGTGCGCCGCAGGCCAGCCACGATATTCACGCCGATCCTGGATTCGCGCTCTGGCGCGAACTGGCAACCGAACGCGGCTACGCCGCCAATTTCGCCATCCCTCTCCGGGTGGACGGCAAGCTGATTGGCGCACTGAGCATCTATGCCGCCGAAACGGACGCCTTCGATGAGGAGGAAATCAAGCTGCTGACTGAACTGGCCGACGACCTGGCCTTCGGCATCGAGACCCTGCGCACCCGCGCCGAGCGAGACCACATCGCCTGGCAGCATGAGCACCATGCGGAAATCCTGCAGAAGAGCCTGGAGGATGCCCTCCACGCCATCGCCTACACCGTGGAAATGCGCGACCCCTACACCGCAGGCCACGAGCGCCGCGTCGGCACACTGGCGGTGGCCATCGCACAGGAAATGGGCCTGGCCGAGGAGAAAATCCACGGCATCCACCTCGCCGCATCGGTGCACGATCTGGGAAAAATCCAGATACCGGCGGAAATCCTTGCCAAACCCGGCAGGCTCAGCGACATCGAATTCATGCTGATCAAGACCCACCCGCAGGCCGGCTACGACATCCTCAAGGACGTGGAATTTCCCTGGCCGATCGCCGACATCGTCCGGCAGCACCACGAACGGCTGGATGGCACCGGCTACCCGCATGGGCTCAGTGACGGAAGTATCCTGCTCGAATCGCGCATCATGGCCGTGGCGGACGTGGTGGAGGCGATGGCCTCGCACCGGCCGTATCGTGCCGCGCTAGGCATCGAGGTCGCACTGAAGGAAATCGAACGGGGCACTGGCAGCGCCTATGATCCGACAGTGGCCGATGCGTGCCTGAAATTGTTCCACGAAGGAAGGTTCTCGTTTCAACTCTAAAAAGATGGCAGGAATGGTAAACTTCGACCATGAACTTGCTGAATGACTTTTCCACGCGCGAGCTGCAGTTCTACCTGACCTCCGCCTACCCGTGCAGCTACCTGCCGGGGCGGATGGCGCGCTCGCTGGTGGCCACGCCCAACGAGCTGGTCGACAGCGCGGCTTACAGCAAATTGATCCGCCTCGGCTTCCGCCGCAGCGGCGCCTACACCTATCGGCCGCAATGCAGCCAGTGCCAGGCCTGCGTCCCGGTGCGGCTGGTGGTCGCTGAATTCGAGCGCAACCGCAGCCAGCGGCGCGCCTGGAAAGCCCATTCCACAATGACCGCAGCGGTGAAAGAACTGGTCTACGACCCCGAGCATCACGAACTCTACCGGCGCTACCAGTCCTCCCGCCATGCCGGCGGCGGCATGGATCAGGACGACAGTGAACAGTACGCGCGTTTCCTGCTGCAAAGCCACGCCACCACCTATCTGGTCGAGTTCCGCGAGGGAGACGTCCTGCGCATGGTCAGCCTGATCGACAGGGTGAATGACGGCCTCTCCTCGGTGTATACGTTTTACGACCCCGACCTGCCCCGCGCCAGCTTCGGCACTTACAACATCCTGTGGCAGGCTGCACTGTGCCGTGAGCTGGAGCTGCCCTACCTGTACCTCGGCTACTGGATCGAGCACAGCCGCAAGATGGCCTACAAGATCAACTTCCAGCCGCTGGAGGGGCTGATCGAAAGCCGCTGGCAGCCAATCAACACAAACTCGCGAAGCGACCCTCTGCTTCCTCTCCCGCTTGTGGGAGAGGATTGAGGTGAGGGCAACTCTCAACAAATCAGAACTGACAAGACCGGAATAACATGCGCCAATACCTCGATTTAATGCAGCACGTCCTCGATCACGGCCACCAGAAAAGCGACCGCACCGGTACCGGCACGGTCAGCGTCTTCGGCCACCAGATGCGCTTCGACCTGTCCCAGGGTTTCCCTTTGGTTACCACCAAAAAGTGCCACCTCAAGTCCATCCTCCACGAACTGCTGTGGTTCCTGCAGGGTGACACCAACATCCGCTACCTCAAGGAAAACGGCGTTCGAATTTGGGATGAATGGGCCGACGAAAACGGCAACCTCGGCCCGGTGTACGGCTACCAGTGGCGTTCCTGGCCGACGCCGGACGGCCGCCACATCGACCAGATCAGCCAGGTGATCGACCAGATCAAGCGTACCCCGGACTCGCGCCGCCTGATCGTCTCCGCCTGGAACGTGGCCGACGTCGACAAGATGAAGCTGCCGCCCTGCCACGCCTTCTTCCAGTTCTATATCGCCGACGGCAAGCTGTCCTGCCAGCTTTACCAGCGCAGCGCCGACATCTTCCTCGGCGTGCCCTTCAACATCGCTTCCTACGCCCTGCTCACCCTGATGGTGGCGCAGGTGTGCGGCCTCAAGCCGGGCGATTTCGTCCACACCCTGGGCGATGCCCACCTCTATCTCAATCACCTCGAGCAGGCCCATCTTCAGCTCTCCCGCGAGCCACGGGCATTGCCGGTTATGCATCTGAACCCGGCGGTGACGGATATTTTTTCGTTCAAATTCGAGGATTTCGCCCTCGAAAACTACGACTCGCACCCCGCAATCAAAGCGCCGGTGGCTGTTTGAATAACCAACAATCCCAAAAAAACATGCCCCGTAATAATCTGGAGTAAGGCGAGAACATGAGCCATCCACGCATTTCCATCATCGCCGCGATGGCGAGAAACCGGGTCATCGGCATAGCCAACACCCTGCCCTGGCGCCTGCCCGAAGACCTGAAACATTTCAAAGCCCTCACCCTCGGCCACCACATCCTGATGGGGCGTAAAACCTGGGAATCTCTGGGCAGGCCGCTGCCCGGTCGCACCAGCGTCGTGATCACCCGTTCACAGGATTTTCAGGTGCCCGGCTGCCTTGTGGCGAATTCGATCGCTGAGGCCATCGCCGCCTGCGATAACGACAATGAAATTTTTTTCATCGGCGGCGCGGAGCTTTACCACCAGGCGCTGGATGTCGCCGACCGGATCTACCTCACTGAAATCAAGGCGGATTTCGCGGGTGATGCGTGGTTTCCCGAGTTCGACACGAACCTGTGGCAGGAAACCGGGCGCAAGCCCTGCAAATCCGAAAGCGGGCTGGAATGCGATTTTGTGGTCTATGATAAAACGCGTTAACCGGGGCGTCGCCCAAAGAAAAACGGGCGCCTTGGCGCCCGTTTTCCTTTGGTACAGACTGCGCTAGACAGACCTCACGCAATCCACGTAATACCGTGACTTCCCATTCAGTTCATCCTTCACCAGACCGTGTATGTCGGTCTCGAAGCCGGGAAATTTCTCGTTGAATTCACGGGCGAATTTCAAATAACGAACGATGGTCTCATTGAAGCGTTCGCCGGGAATCAGCAACGGAATGCCAGGCGGATAAGGGGTCAGCAGCACGCTGGTCACGCGCCCGGCCAGGTCGTCGATTTCGACCCGGTCGATCTCCCGGTGTGCCATGCGGGCAAAGGCGTCGGTCGGCTTCATCGCCGGCACCATGTCGGACAAATACATCTCGGTGGTCAAACGCGCCACGTCGTTGGCCTTGTAGATGCCATGGATGCTGTCGCTCAGTTCCTTCAGGCCCATCCGCTCGTAGCGCGGGTTCTTGGCGACGAATTCGGGCAGCACGCGCCACAGCGGCTGGTTGCGGTCGTAGTCATCCTTGAACTGCTGCAACGCAGTCAGCATGGTGTTCCAGCGGCCCTTGGTAATGCCGATGGTGAACATGATGAAGAAGGAGTAAAGGCTGGTCTTTTCCACGATCACGCCGTGCTCTGCCAGATACTTGGTGACGATGGCCGCGGGGATCCCCGAGTCGGCGAAATCCCCGTCCACATCCAGTCCCGGCGTGATAACGGTGGACTTGATCGGGTCCAGCATGTTGAATCCCGGCGCGAGGTTGCCGAAGCCGTGCCAGCGTTCGCCCTGGCGCAGCATCCAGTCGTCGCGCTCGCCGATGCCCTCCTCGGCGAGATGTTCCGGTCCCCATACCTTGAACCACCAGGAAGCGCCAAACTCCTCATCTACCTTGCGCATGGCGCGGCGGAAATCCAGGGCTTCGAGGATCGACTCCTCCACCAGCGCCGTACCGCCGGGCGGTTCCATCATCGCCGCCGCCACATCGCAGGATGCGATGATGGCGTATTGCGGGCTGGTGGAACTATGCATCAGGTAGGCCTCGTTGAATACGTCGCGATCCAGCTTGCGAGTCTCGGAATCCTGAATCAGGATCTGCGACGCCTGGGACAGCCCCGCCAGCATCTTGTGGGTGGACTGGGTAGAAAAAATCATCGAGTCCTTGCAGCGCGGGCGGTCCTTGCCGATGGCGTGCATGTTCTGGTAGAAATCGTGGAAAGTGGCGTGGGGCAGCCATGCCTCGTCGAAATGCAGGGTATCGATCTCCCCGTCCAGCATTTCCTTGAGGGTTTCCACGTTGTAGAGAATACCGTCATAGGTGCTCTGAGTGAGAGTGAGTACCCGTGGCTTGGTTTTTACCCCGCGCGCGAAAGGATTGGCCTCGATCTTCTTGCGGATGTTCTCCGGCCTGAATTCTTCCAGCGGAATCGGCCCGATGATGCCGTAATGGTTGCGGGTTGGCGTCAGAAAGACCGGAACCGCGCCCGTCATGATGATCGCGTGCAATATCGATTTGTGGCAGTTGCGATCCACCACCACCACATCCCCCGGCGCAACCGTGGAATGCCATACCATCTTGTTGGAAGTGGAGGTGCCGTTGGTGACGAAAAACAGGTGCTCCGCATTGAAGATGCGCGCAGCGTTGCGCTCGCTGGCCGCAACCGGGCCGGTATGGTCGAGCAGCTGGCCGAGCTCGTCCACCGCGTTGCACACGTCCGCGCGCAGCAAATTCTCGCCGAAGAACTGGTGGAACATCTGCCCGACCGGGCTCTTCAGGAAGGCAACGCCGCCCGAATGGCCGGGGCAATGCCAGGAGTAGGAGCCGTCGGCGGCATAATGAGTGAGCGCCCGGAAGAAAGGCGGCGCGAGGGAGTCCAGATAGTCCTTCGCTTCCCGCACCACATAGCGCGCGATGAACTCCGGCGTATCCTCGAACATGTGAATGAAGCCGTGCAGCTCCTTCAGCACGTCGTTGGGGATATGGCGCGAAGTGCGGGTCTCTCCGTACAGGAAAATGGGAATATCCGCATTTCGGCGGCGGATCTCCACCACGAAGGCACGAATCTGCTCAACCGCGTGCTCCGCCAGTTCGGGCGTGGAGAACTCTTCATCGTCGATCGACAGGATAAATGTTGAGGCACGGCTCTGCTGCTGTGCAAAGGAAGTCAGGTCGCCATAACTGGTGGCGCCCAATACCTCCAGACCCTCTTCCTCAATCGCCTTGACCAGCACGCGAATGCCAATGCCGCTCGCATTCTCGGAGCGGAAATCTTCATCGATGATGACTACGGGGAAACGGAATCGCATTTGTGTTCCTAGCAATGTAGATCGGGCACCCCGTGCCCGACAGGGGGAGTTTCCATTTTGTTGGGCACGGGGTGCCCAACCTACTCAGGACTAGATTTTAGGCAAGGTCACGCCATGCTGGCCCTGATACTTGCCGCCACGGTCCTTGTATGAGGTTTCACAGACCTCGTCCGATTCGAAAAACAATACCTGGGCCACACCCTCGTTGGCGTAGATCTTGGCGGGAAGCGGCGTGGTATTGGAGAATTCCAGGGTCACGTAGCCTTCCCATTCCGGCTCGAACGGCGTCACGTTGACGATGATGCCGCAGCGCGCATAGGTGGACTTGCCCAGGCAGATCGTCAGCACGCTGCGCGGGATGCGGAAATACTCCAGGGTGCGCGCGAGGACGAAAGAATTGGGCGGGATGATGCAGACATCGCTTTTGACGTCGACGAACGAATTCGGGTCGAAATTCTTGGGATCGACGATGGTGGAGTTGATGTTGGTGAACAGCTTGAATTCATCCGAGCAACGGATATCGTAGCCATAGCTGGAAGTGCCGTAGGAGACGATTTTTCGCCCATCCACGCTCCTCACCTGACCCGGCTCGAAGGGTTCGATCATGCCGTGCTGTTCCGCCATGCGGCGAATCCACTTGTCCGATTTAATGCTCATTTTTTTCGAGGGGCTAGGGACTAGGGGGCTAGGGGCTAGAAAAAACGCCCATCGCCAACTAGCCCCTGATCCCTAGCCCCTAGTCCCTGAAGTTAAGTATTTTGAATTACGATATTGGGGAAGCGTGCGCTGAAATCCTGCGCCTGCTCGGCCACTTTAACCGCCACGCGGCGAGCGATTTCCTTGTAGATCTGGGAAACGCGCCCGTCAGGGTCGGCCACCACCGGCGGCCTGCCCTCGTCAGTCTGCTCGCGGATGTTGATATCCAGCGGCAAGGCGCCGAGGAACTCGACATTGAAGTCCTGGCACATCTTCTCACCGCCGCCGGTACCGAAAAGACGCTCTTCATGGCCGCAGTTGGTGCAGATGTGCAGGCTCATGTTTTCCACGATACCGAGGATGGGGATACCCACTTTCTCGAACATCTTCAGACCCTTGCGTGCGTCGATCAGAGCCACATCCTGGGGCGTGGTAACGATCACGGAACCGGTCACCGGCACGGTTTGCGCCAGAGTGAGCTGGATGTCGCCGGTGCCGGGCGGCAGATCCACCACCAGATAATCCACGTCCTTCCAGTTGGTGTCATTCAGGAGTTGCCCCAGCGCCTGGGTTACCATCGGGCCGCGCCACACCATGGGCTGATCCGGATCGATCAGGAAGCCGATGGACATGGCCTGCAGGCCGTGGCCATTCAGCGGCTCAAGTTTTTTGCCGTCCGCAGAAGGTTCGGGGCGGTCATCCTTGATGCCCAGCATCAGGGGCTGGGAAGGGCCGTAGATGTCGGCATCGAGAATACCCACTCGCGCGCCTTCGGCAGCCAGCGCCAGCGCCAGATTCACCGCGGTGGTGGACTTGCCCACGCCGCCCTTGCCGGAAGCCACGGCGATGATGTTCTTGATGCCCGGAATCAGCTTGACGCCGCGCTGCACGCTATGCGAAACGATGTTGGAGGAAACGTTGACCGTCACGCTACCGACACCGGCAATACTCTTGACCTTGTCGGCAACCTGGGCGCGGATGCTTTCGAACACGCTCTTACCCGGGTAGCCGAGGACGACGTCGAGGGACACCTTGTCACCGTCGATCTTGATGTTCTTGACCGACTTGGTGCTGACGAAATCCTTCTTGGTATTAGGATCGGTAATTTGCTTCAGTGCATCTTGCACCTGCTGTTCTGACACGGACATGCTTGCTCCTTGAGTGTAACCGTTTCTGCCAGGGGCAGAAAAAACGAAAGTTTAACGAATAATTGGGCTTGCTACCACGGTTTGTTACAATTGGGGTCTTTCAAGTTCCTGACAAACCGCAATGAAACGCAAGATCCTGGTTACCAGCGCCCTACCCTACGCCAATGGCAGCATCCATCTT
>JAIOJM010000385.1 GCA_019911785.1 Sulfuricella sp.
GTGTCATCGGCAACTTGCGCGAGGAAAAAGACCCTTTCCGCTGCGCGCTCGCGGCTGCCCTGCTGCCGGAAAGTTCTGAAATCCGTATTACTCATATGGGCCGCGCCCTGAATGACGACATGGCGCGGCAGGCGCAGGCCCTGATGGAGAAAAATCTGCGTTACCGCTGGCTGGACGAACTGCCCCATAGTCGGGTAAGAAACCGGCTGGCCCGCTGCCGGCTGATGGTGATCAGCTCCGTCATGGAAGGTGGCGCAAATGTGGTGTCAGAGGCGCTGGCAGCCGGTGTGCCGGTGATCGCCTCGGACATACCGGGCAATATCGGCATGCTCGGTGCCGACTATGCCGGCATTTACCCGTGCGGAGACGAACGCGCCCTGGCCGGCCTGCTGCATCGTGCGGAAACCTCGCCGGAATTTTACGATCTGCTCAAGGCGCAGTGCGCCGGGCGGAAACCTCTGGTTGAGCCCGATCAAGAACTTGCCGGACTGGAACAGCTGATCGCCGCCGTTTCGCTTATTTCTTCGCCAAGTGGGCCAAGCTCTGCACCGCGCGCAGACACATATGATGAACCCAGATTATCCATTAGAGCCAAAACACCGCTGTAGGAGCGGCGCCCTCGCCGCGATTTACGTCCGCATTCGCGCCGGGGGCGCCGCTCCTACAACGCACGTGCAAATCTGGGATAAATAGCGTTCTTCTCAGAACGCAATGCGACTGATGGCGGAAACGGCAATGTTGATCAACCCCAGAATCAGGTTGAAGCCGATCAGCTTGCGGATTGTCGCCAGCGCATCGCCGGCCTGCTTCCATTCCTGGGCGGCGACGGCACGCACCAGTTTGCCGTAGGGAACAAAATAAACGAAGCTGAAAACCAGCATCATCACCAGCCCGATCCCGAACATTGCGTGAACGCTCAAGGCGATGACCTTGAATCCACCCAGAAGCATGATCATATACAGGCCGCTGAACAGGATTAGCGCTACCGCTATCCACACCACAGGAAAAAAACGCCTGAACACCCCAGCCCACAATGGCAGCCGCTGAGGCGGAGCGAGCAAATCGGCGGCAACCGGGCGTAACATCTGATGAGCAAAGTACATACCGCCTACCCAAATAACCACACCCAGAACATGTAAAAAGACCGCAAAAGCCATGGTTTCTCCTGTCATATCAATTTGTTGGCAATCGCCAGTTTAACCGGCGCAAAGCTTCTGCGGTGAATTGCGCTTGCGCCATGGTGCCGCAAGGCCTCAAGGTGCAGTGCGGTCGGATAGCCTTTATGCCGGTCGAAGCCATATTGCGGATATTCCAGATGCAGCCGTAGCATTTCTGCATCGCGTGCGGTTTTGGCCAAAATAGAGGCCGCCGAAATTTCCGCCACGCTGCTGTCGCCCCTGACGATTGCACGACAGGGTATGGCCAGTTTTGGACAATGCAAGCCATCGATCAGCGCTTCGGACGGAACAGTCGCCAAGCCCTCAACCGCGCGCCGCATGGCGAGCAGGCTTGCCTGGAGGATGTTGATGCTGTCAATTTCCTCGGCTTCGGCCCGGGCGACAGCCCAGGCCAGTGCATGTTCCCTGATTTGCTCCGCCAGGTACTCGCGCTTCTTTTCGCTGAGTTTTTTCGAGTCGGCCAGCCCTTCAATCGGCCGCTCTCCATCGAGAATCACCGCGGCGGCGAATACGGCCCCAGCCAAAGGCCCGCGACCCGCCTCGTCAACACCGCAAATGAGCCAGTTTGAATGAGTGCTCATTTAACTCAGAAACGGCAGAATGGCGTCCACTGCCCTTTCTGCGGTATTTTGCTTGAGATCGAGATGCAATCTGGAGAAGGCGCGGGCCAGCTTCTCCCGGACTGGCCCATCGTTGACCAGGTTCAGCACTGCCTGGGACAGGTTTTCCGGCGTGGCGTCATCCTGCAGCAGTTCCGGGACAATGAAGCGTCCTGCGAGAATGTTCGGCAACCCGACATAGGGCTGGTATTTTTTGCGCTGCATCATGCGCCAGGTCAAGGGCGACATTTTGTACGTGATCACCATCGGGCATTTCAGCAAGGCCGCTTCCAGCGTCGCGGTGCCCGAGGCCACCAGCAC
>JAIOJM010000048.1 GCA_019911785.1 Sulfuricella sp.
CAGGGCGGCGGTCACCGCATAGGAGCCCCACACGTAAAAGGCGTAGCCCCCCATGTGAAAAAATTCAGCCCAGCTATTCCAGTTCACGCTTCGGCCTCCACCATTTGCGCCACCCACTGGCTATTCTTTTCGCGCTCCAGGATGATGCTGCGCGCCCGCGACAGCGCCGCAGCGATGGCGTACATCCACGCCGCCAGCGCCATCACCAGCATGCCCACCAGCATGATGGTGGCCATGCTCGGCGCCTTCGTCATGCTCACCGAGGCCCCCTGATGCAGGGTGTTCCACCATCTGACGGAAAAATAGATGATCGGCACGTTGACCACGCCCACCAGCGCGATCAGCGCGCCGGCACGGTCGGCGCGGCGGGGATCGTCGATCGCCGCCTGCAGCGCCATGAAGCCGAGATACAGGAAAAACAGGATCAGCTCGGAAGTCAGGCGCGCATCCCACACCCACCACGCGCCCCAGGTCGGCTTGCCCCACAGCGCTCCCGTCCACAGCGACACGAAAGTCAGCATGGCGCCGGTGGGCGCGAGGGCGCTCGCCATCATGAACGACAGCCGCGTGTTGAAAGCCAGCCCGAGCGCCGCCCAGAAGGCCATCACCACGTAGATGAACATGGACATCCAGGAAGCGGGCACGTGGATGAAGATGATGCGGTAGGCTTCGCTCTGCTGGAAATCGGTAGGCGCGAGGAACAGCCCGATATACAGGCCGGCCACGCAAAACAAGGCTGCCGCGCCGTAAAACCATGGGATCAACTTCCCGGCAAGACCGTAGAAAGTCGCCGGAGAGGAATATTTATACCAGTTTATGCTGCTCATCATTCAATCGAGATCCGTAACGCCGCCGACACCGCCCACGGCGTCAGCATGAAAGACAAAATCAGAATACTGCCCAGCAACGACAGGTGAGCTTCCGAGCCCAGGCCCGACATCGCGCCATCCACCGCGCCGGCGCCGAAAATCAGCACCGGGATGTAGAGCGGCAACACCAGCAGAGACACCAGCACACCCCCGCCGCGCAACCCCAGGGTCAGGGCGGCGCCGATGGCGCCGATCAGCGACAGCACCGGCGTACCGAGCAGCAGCGAAATCACCAGCACGCCCAGCGCCTCGTTCGACAGGCCGAACTGGACGCCCAGCACCGGCGCCACGAGGATCAGCGGCACCCCGCTCACCAGCCAGTGCGCCAGTATTTTACCGGTTATCCAGACCACCGGGGGGGTTGGCGTCAACACCAGCTGTTCCAGCGTGCCATCGGCGTAGTCGCTCGCAAACATCCGCCCGAGGGAAAGCATCGCCGCCAGCAGGGCGGCCACCCACACCACGCCTCCCCCCATCAGGCGCAGCAGCTTGGGATCGGGTCCCACGCCCAGCGGAAACAGGCTGGCGACGATGACGAAAAAAAACAGCACGGTAAGCACATCCCCGCGCCGCCTCATGGCCAGCATCAACTCGCGCCGCAGCAGTACAAAGACAATTTGCAGCGTGTTCATGGCGTCAATGGCAAGGTTTTGGGCACGATGCCCGTGATCGTGACCGGCTGATGCGTGGTCATCATAGCCATGCCACCCTGGCGCAAATGCTCGCCGATCAAGGCCTGCACCAATTGCAGGGCGGCCTGATCGAGCGCCGTCAACGGCTCATCGAGTATCCACAACCTGGCCTTGACCAGCATCAGACGGGCAAGCGCAACGCGCCGACGCTGCCCTTGTGACAGCGATTTCGTCGGCAGGTTCAAGCAATGGCCCAAACCGAGGTGCCCCAGCGCACCCTTCACCTCATCGCTATCCACCGGAATTCCCGCCAGGCGACAGGAAAAATCGAGATTCTCGGCGGCGCTCAGATCCTCCTTGACCGCAGGCGCATGCCCGAAATAGGCCATCTCGGCATGGTAGGTCGCGCGCGCCGCGCCGATCTCTTCGCCGCGCCACAGAATCTCGCCGAACTCCGGCGTCAGCAGGCCGCACACCATGCGCAGCAGACTGGTTTTGCCGCTGCCGTTGGCGCCTTGCACCAGCAGCAGTTCACCTTCGTTGAGAGTGAAGTTGAGGTGGCTGAACAGCGTGCGCTCGCCTCGTACACAGGCGAGGTCTTTCCCTTCCAGCATGAATCATGGCCCAAATCTTGAATAAAGTATTGTACTGGAAAAACCCCAAGGCTAATCCCACGGCCTGGATATTTCCACTCGAAATTGCCGTCCTTCCCACCCAAAATTCACCGCTGGCAGATCGACAAACTACGGGTTTCCGAATGAGAGCCCGGCTAATGGACATCCAGGATAAGATTAAGTTTTGTTAATTCAGTGGCATAATAAATCAATTAAAATTGTTACCCAGCCACAAACCAAACTAGACTTAAGATTTCCGAAATGCCGGGGCGCGTAGTTGGGCACTGTTCGATGCAAGCTTGCCGATTGACGAACTGAATATGGACTTGAGCACGGTATACAGCAAAACCGCCAAGGGTGTGCAGGCCATCACCCAGAAAGGCAAACGCTTGCCCGCCGACCTCGCGCGAGCACTCAGCCTGGTGGATGGCAGGGCAACGGTCGAAGAAATTCTGGAAAAATCCGGTGAGCTGCCCACCTCCACGCTCCCCCAGACCCTGGCCGATCTGGCTAAAGACGGCTACCTCAAGGCGGTTGCAAGAGAACCCCTTACCGAATTTTCGATCACCTCCGACACCTCTGCCTCCATGGTTGTTTCAGAAACCATCGACGAAACCTTTTTCAAGGTACTGGCCGAAACTGAAGCCCGCAAGAAACTCATGAGAGAAGCCGCGGCAAACCCGCAAGAAGCGAGGCAAAAAGCCCAGGAAAAAGCGGCAGCAATGGCAGCAGAAGAGATGATGCGCCGGAAAATCGAGGCTCGTGAAGCCGCCAAAGCTGAAGAGCGCTTACGGCAGGAAGCAGTGCAACGAAAAATAGTCGAAACCATGGCACTGGAAGAAGCTGCGATTAAGGCTCGCAGGGAAGCTGAGAACCAGGCACTCCGGGAAAGGGCGGAAAAAGACCGGGCAGAAGCCGAGGAACGGGCACGCCGGGAGGCCGAGGAGAGGGCTGCCAAAGAAGCGGAAATCAGAGCTGCGGCAGAACGCAAGGCGCGGGAAGAAGTCGAAGAGCGCGCGCGGCAAGAAGCGGAGCAACAAAAAGTTGCCGATGCCAAGGCACGCGAGGAAGCGGAACGCAAGGCTCGCGAGGAAGCGGAAGCCAGGTCTCTCCGGGAAAAGGAGGAAAAAGACCGGGCCGAAGCCGAGGAACGGGCACGCCGGGAGGCCCAGGAGAAGGCCGCCAAAGAAGCCGACATCAGGGCTACGGCAGAACGCAAGGCGCGGGCCGAGGTGAGTAAACAGCTCAGGATGGAAGCCAGGGCGAGAGAAGAAGCCGAGGCCAGAGCAAAGGCTGAGGCGGAGGAGGAGGCACGGGCCGAAGCCCGTAGACAGCTCAGGCTGGAAGCCCGCGCCCGGGAAGAAGCCGAACTCAAGAGAGCACAGGAAGAAGCCGAGGCCAAGGCGAAAGCGGAAGCTGACGAACGGAAGCGCCTCGAAGCAGAGGCAGAAATCCAGGCACGTCTGGAAGCAGAGGAGGCACGGGCCGAAGAGGAGGCACGGAGAAAAGCCGAGGCTGAAGCCAACGCGCGGGAGGAAGCGGAACGCAAGGCTCGCGAAGAGGCGGAAGCCAGGGAAAGGCGGGAAGCAGAAGTACGGGCAATCGTGGAAGCAGAGGAAAAAGCGCGAGCCGAAGAGGAGGCTCGGATAAAAGCCGAGGCCGAAGCCAAGGCACGGGAGGAAACGGAAGCCAGGGCGATAGCCGAAGCCAAAGAACGGGCACGCCGGGAAGCCGAGGAAAAAGCATGGGCCGAAGAGGAGGCACGGATCAAAGCTGAGATCGAGGCCAGAGCGCGGGAGGAAGCTGAACGCAAGGCTCGCGAAGAAGCGGAAGCCAGGGCAATAGCCGAAGCAGAGGAACGGGCGCGCCGGGAAGCCGAGGAGAAAATTCGCGCACAGGAAGAGGCGCTGGCAAAAGCCCGTGCAGAGGCAGAGCGGAAGGCGCGGGAAGAGGCGGAGCAGGAAGAGCGGGAACGGGCAGAAATCGGAGCCCGGGCCAGAGCGCTGGCAGATGCACGCGCCGAGGAGGCTGAAAAAGCCCGGCAAAAGGCTCTGGCAAAACCCAGAAAATTCAAGCGCCCCGTCAAATGGGGCAAGGCCGCACTGATTTCGCTGGCGGCGCTGGTTTTATTGCCGCTCGCTTTGCTGCAGGTAATGAGCCTGAATATCTTCATCCCCCCCATTGAAAAACTGGCCTCGGACAGGGTGGGCGAGCCCGTTTCCATCAATTCCATGCGCGCCTCCCTGTGGCCTGCGCCCCATCTGCGACTTGAGGGCGTCAGCATCGGCAAATTGCGCGACATCAAAATCCCCACTGTCCGGGTCATACCCGAACTGGCCGCTTTTTTCGGCGAAACCAAAACGATCAAGGCCATCGAGGTGGAGTCGCTCACGATCGATCAGGACGCCGTAACCAGGGCGATCGCCTGGGTTGGGCCGGGCAGTGGCGCCGAAAAAATCCGGGTCCGCCGGATCGCCATCAAAGCCGCAACCCTCGAGGTGAAAGGCATACCGCTACCCCCATTGGAGGCGGATGTCGCACTGGCGGCGACGGGCAAATTCGAACGGGCAAACATCCGAAGCGCGGACAAGAAAATCGAAGTGGCTATCACCCCGAAAAACAACGGGTTCGAAGTCAATATTGCCGCCAATGACTGGCAGCCCCCGCTCTGGCCGAACCTGACGTTTGCCGAACTGCACGCCAAGGCCATGGCAACCTCGGGGGGCATGCGGATCAGCGAAATCGAGGGCAGGCTCTACAGCGGCAAAGCAAAAGGCAGCGCGACCATAAAATGGGGTGATTTGTGGAGCGCGGAAGGGGATCTCGACATTGAAAATGTCTTGCTGGCCGGAGCGATGCCGGCACTGACGAATGACATTGAGTTGACCGGCAAGCTCGATGCAAAAACCACTTATTCCATGCAGTCCAGAGACCTGGGCACCCTCTTCGACAATCCCAGAATCAAGGCCAGCTTTAACGTCCGCGACGGCTCCATAAGCAACATCGACCTGGCGCGCGCGATCCAGCCACGGGCCACAGAAACCACCGGCGGAAGAACCCTGTTCGCGGGCCTCTCGGGAAACATGACGCTGGACGGCAAGCGCTATCAATACCGGCAGATGAAGCTCGCAGCAGGCCTGCTCAGCGCAAGCGGCGAGGCTGACATCATGCCGGACAAGCAATTGTCAGGAAAAACCAGCGTAGAAATGAAATTGCCATCGTCCACGGTTCGCGCACGCCTGACCTTGTCTGGCGACCTGAAACAACCGGTACTGCGCCGGTAGGGACAGTCAGCTTGCGAGTGAGGAAAAAGCGATGTCCCATCTAACTCCGGAATCCCTTCTAACCCTGCTGGCAGAAGTCGAGAAGGAAGACCCCATCGAGTTTGCCGACCTTCCCTACGATGAAGCGGATCTGAGAAACCTGGCCTGCCTGCATGTGGCCGAGTTCCTGCAATCCGGGGAATACACCAACATGAGCGTCGAAGATCGGGAGAAAGTGATGGCAGCCACGATGGCGAAATTGATCCTGGAAAATCTGGTGCTGAATGCCAGGTTGCTAATACCCAAGGAATAGGAGCAGACAGGCTGCGGAAAAATCGAAAAAAGGGCTTACATCGCTGTAAGCCCTTCATAAAATCTGGCGCGCCCGACAGGATTCGAACCTGTGACCCTTGGCTTCGGAAACCAATACTCTATCCAGCTGAGCTACGGGCGCATTGAGAAAATCAGGCGCAAATCATAGCGGTTTTTTCCGGCAACGTCCATGCCGGACTTTTGCAGCTGACTGAATTACCGTTATAATTGCGGGTTTTCGACATTACACAAGACAAGGATTTCCCCATGAGTGGCCCCGAAGAAATGGAAAAAACCACAGTTACGCAATTTCTGATCGCCCTGGTGGGCGCGCTGATCCCCGTGCTGATCGTTGCTTTCCTGCTGTTCAAATTCGTTATGGGCATCCAGGCCACCCACGTTGACGGCGAAGATGCCAAAGCAGCGGCGGAAGAAGTTGCCCAGCGCCTGAAACCGGTGGGCCAAGTCGCCATCGGCGAAGCCCAGCCTGACGCTGGCGGCGTGGTGGACGGCAAGAAAGTCTACGAAGGCCTCTGCCAGGCTTGCCACGCCACCGGCGCTGCGGGCGCACCGAAGGCTGGCGACAAGGGCGCCTGGGGGCCGCGCATTGCGCAGGGCAAGGACACCCTGTTCAAGCACGCCATCGCCGGCTACACCGGCAAAGCCGGCGTGATGCCCGCCAAGGGCGGCAATGCGGCACTGTCCGACGAGGAAGTGAAGGCGGCGGTGGAACACTTGATCGGAATGGCGAAGTAAGCGTCTAGATTTTCCGATTGAAATAGGGGCGGCTGCGGCCGCCCCTATTTTTTGGGTGTCTGGAATTCACCACAGAAGATAGCCAGAAAGTAATTACCCGGTCTGGTATGTGCTGCCTCTCAAGGAACTTTTAAATTGGTTTGCTGACCGACTGGTTATATCCCAAAAGAAGACAACCAATGTCATCAATAATATTCTGGTTTGGCACGCCGAAACGCCTTCACCGGAAACTGCTTGAAACGTTACTCGAAAAGTGCCGGCCATCCCTGGTGCAATCGCTGACCATCTTGATGTCACTGGTTTGACGCTCAGTCAATGCCGGTGTCTGTGATGGATGTCAGGAAAATGGCTGTGGCTATGGCGTTCAGGCAGGTGATCATGGGGATGGCTATGTGGCTCACGCCCATCCCACGGAAAATCGTGCTCGTGCTGGTGGTGCTCGTCATGGACATGTTCATGGGCATGGGTCAGCGCCTCATGTAAATGTTCATGCCTATGACGTTCCGTCAGGTGCAACCAGACGCCTATCCCCATCAGAGTCGCGGCCATCCAGAACGACGGAGGGGTCGGCTCGTTGAGCAACAGAATACTTAACGCGGCGCCAATGAACGGTGCCGTGGAGAAGTAAGCCCCAGTACGCGAAGTGCCCAGTTCGCGTAACGCGCGCACAAAAAAAACCAGACTTAGGCCGTAGCCCAGCAAGCCAACAACCATCGCCACTCCAGCAAGCGGCATGGCTGGCAAAGAGTGTCCCAGGGCCAGAGCCAGGCCGAGATTAACCGCTCCAGCCACCAAACCCTTCGTGCCGGCGATAAACAGTGCATCCGAAGCCGACACCTTGCGTGTCAGGTTATTGTCGATAGCCCAGCACAGGCAGGCAGCCATGATCGCCAACGGTCCGAGCCAATCGCCGGCCCCAGTTTTTCCGGTGGGCCAGGAAAGCACAATGCCGCCGGCGATGATGAATCCCATGCCGATGATAATGCGGCGGTCGGCGTGCTCCTTGAAGACAAGCCATGCCAGCATGGCGGACAGCACCGCCTCCAGGTTGAGCAGCAGCGAGGCCGCGCCTGCGTCTATTCTCGTGAGGCCGATCACGAGCAGAAGCGGGCCGAGGATGCCGCCAAAGCCGATGGCCCCTGCGAACCAAGGCCAATCCGATCCCGACAGACCACTCGGTTTCCACCCCCTGTCACGCAGCAGTCGTGCCACCCCCAAGCCGAGGCCGCTGCCCAGATAGAGCAGCCCCGCCAGAGCCAAGGCGGACGAGTCGCCGACCAGCAGCTTGACAAAGGGGGTGCTGCCGCCGAATAGGGCGGCAGCTATCAGGGCGAGCCAGACGGCGACTGGAGTTTTCATTTTAGATTGAAGTTCGCCTTCGCTTCGCTTTTGCCGGCCAGTGTCGCTCTCAGTACAACCCGTACGCCAACACCGACCTTGAAGCTGCCCTTCGCGGTCATTCGGTTGTCGCCTGCAGGTTCCAGCACAACCGTCGTCTTGTTACTCCCAGCATAGACAGTTGCCTCGGCCTTCGCGCCTTGGGTCTGGATCGGTTTGCCGTGGTCGGAGACGTAAAGCGTCAGCGAATCAGCTTTGGCGACCAGTTCATACGTAACCGAACCGACCTCGCGCGCCATACCGCCGTACTTCGGGCCGTGATCATGGCCTGCGCCGGCATGGACGGCGGTCACCATCAGGTTGGCGGCGCACAGAAAAGCAATCAGTAGTTTCTTCATTGTTTCAAGTTCCTTTTGGTTAAGGGAGATTCAAGCTTCGTCAAGGACGTCGCTGGTCCGTCGGCGCAGGGTTTGGCTACTTTCGAGTTCCTGTCGGATGGCCCCGAAACGCAGGTAAAGCGCCGGCACGACGATCATGTTGAGTAACGTGGAACTGGCCAGCCCGAACAGAATGACAATGGCCATCGGCGACTGGATTTCGCTGCCCGGTTGTCCGGCTGCGAGCGCCAGCGGGATCAAGGCGAGACCGGCGGCCAAGGCGGTCATCAGGATGGGTACCAGACGCTCCTCGGCACCACGTTTGACGGCCTCTGCCGCGTCGCGCACGCCCTCATGTTCCACCAGATGGTGGATGTGGGCAATCATCATCACGCCGTTGCGGGTAGCGATGCCGAACAGCGTGATGAAGCCGATGATCGAGGCCACCGAAAGGACGCCACCCGCGACAAATACGCCAATCACCCCGCCGATGATGGCGAGAGGCAGATTGAGCATGACCAGCAGCGCGTCGCGGGCGGTACGGAAAGCGACGAAAAGCAAAAGAAAGATGCCGGCCGTGACCGCGAGGCCCAGGAACAGCAGGATGCGTCCGGCCTCTTCGGCACTCTCGAACTGGCCACCGTATTCCACGTGATAGCCCTGCGGTAACTTCACCTCCGCCGTTACCTTGCGCCGGATGTCGTCCACCACGCTCGCCAGATCGCGCCCGGCGACGTTAGCCATTACCACCATCTTGCGCTGCACGTTTTCACGGGAGATGGAGTACGGCGCCCGGTCGTTGCGGATCTCTGCCAGCGCGGAGAGCGGCAGGCGCGCGCCGGTGGCTGTGGTGATCAGCGTGGCGCGGATGGCGTCGAGACTGGCTTTCGCCGCCGGATCGAAGCGCACCGCCAGATCGTAGGTCGCCTGGCCCTGCTGGACGCGGCTCACCGCCATACCCGAAAACGCCACCTCGATGGTTTCCGCTACCTGCCGAATGGAAAGGCCTTGCCGGGCCAGGGCGTCCCGCTTGAAGCGGATGGTCAGGAAGGGGATGTCGCTTTGCTGCTCGTCGGTAACGTCCACTGCGCCCGCCACGGTTTGCACCAACGCCTTGATCTCCCCGGTCAGGCGGCGCAGTTCGCCAAGGTTGGGACCTAAAATCTTCACCGCGATGTTGGAGCGGCTGCCTGAGAGCATGTGGTCGATGCGGTGTGAAATCGGCTGGCCAACCACGATCTGGGTACCGGGCACGGTCGAGAGGTCGTCGCGGAGGGCGGCAAGGAAGTCCTCCTTGCTGCGCTCGCCCATCTTCAGGGTCACTTCCATTTCGGACGCCGATACGTCCATGGCATGCGGGTCGCCCTCGGCACGACCGGTGCGTCGGGCCGTAGCCACCACCTCCGGGTGTGAAAGCAGGATCTGCTCGACCATTTGACCCAAGCGGTCGGACTCTTCCAGTGCGGTGCCTGGCAGCGTGGCGGTGCCGATGGTCAGCGTACCCTCGTTGAAGTCCGGCAGGAAGGCACGGCCGGCGAAAGAAAGTGCGACCAGAGAGATGACCAGCGCGACGACACTAACCGCAGCCACCATCTGCCAGCGTGTGACCGTGGCTTCCAGTACCCGCCGATAGGCCGCGTGCAGGAAGTGGATGAAGCGTGGTTCGACGTTCTCGCGGACGATCTTTGAGCGCGGCAGGAACAGCGCCGCCAGTACCGGCGTCACCGTGATCGCCACCATCAATGACGCGGCCAGCGACACCACGTAGGCGAAACCGAGCGGCGCCATCAGCCGACCCTCCACGCCGGAGAGGAAGAAGAGCGGGATGAACACCAGCATGATGATCAGCGTTGCGAAGACGATGGAGCCCTGGATTTCCCTGGTCGCCTCAAACACCACCTGCGCCGCAGCACGTTGCTCGCTTTCCGGTTTCGCTAGATTCTCGCGCAGTCGCCGGACGATGTTTTCGACCACGATGATCGCGTCGTCCACCAGCGCGCCGAGGGCAATGGCCATGCCGCCCAGCGTCATGGTATTGATGGTGGCGCCGAGCGCCTTCATCGAAAGGATGGCCGCCACCAGCGACAGCGGAATGGCGACCAGGGTGATCGCCGTGGCGCGTGCCGACAGCAGGAAGGCGAAAACGATCGCGATCACCAGCACGGCCCCCTCGCCCAAGGAGGCGAGCAGGTTGTCGATGGAAACGCGGATGAAGTCCGCCTGGCGGAAGATGTGACTTTCGATCTTCATCCCCGCCGGCAGGCCGGCCTGGATGTTCGCCAGTGTGCGGTCGAGCCGATCGGTCAGCTCCAGGGTGTTGGCGCCGGGCTGTTTCTGGATGCCCAGCACCACGGCCGGCTTGCCGTTGTGGGAACCGACGCCGCGTTTGGGCGCCGCGCCGATGCCCACGTCGGCCACGTCGCGGATGAGTATGGGCTGACCTTCGCGTACTTTGATCACCGTGTCCGCAATGTCCTCCAGCACCGCGATGCGGCCCTGGCCCTGGATCAGATATTCCTGACCGGATTCGACGTAGAAGCCGGCAGAGGCGTTCTGGTTGGATTCGCGCAGCGCCTGCGTCACTTCGTCCAGGGTAAGCTGGTAAGTCGCCAGCCGGTCGGGTTTTACCGTCACCTGGAACTGCTGGGTATCGCCGCCGATCGGCAGCACTTCGGCCACGCCGGGGACGGCAAGTATCCGGCGCTTCAGTACCTGTTCGGCGACGTTCTTCATCTCCATGCCGGAATGCTTGTCCGAGGTCAGCGCGATGAACAGAATCTCGCCCATGATCGAAGACGCCGGGGTCATCGCCGGCGCGGGAATGTCCGGCGGCAGACTGGCGCGCGCCAGTTGCAGGCGTTCGGCCACCACCTGGCGGGCGAGATAAAGGTCGGTTCCCCATTCGAATTCGACCGTCACGACGGACAGCCCGATCTTGGTGGCGGAACGTACCCGCCGCACGCCGGGCGCGCCGTTCAGGGCGGTTTCAATGGGGAATGTGACCAGGCTTTCGACATCGGTCGGCGCCATGCCATGAGCCTCGGTCACCACGGTTACCGCAGGTGCTGTGAGGTCTGGGAAAACGTCCACCGGCGTGCGCGCTGCCTGCCAGCCGCCCCAAGCCAGCAGCAACACACCGGCGAGGACGACGAAAAGTTTGTTGCGTAGCGACCACGCAATGATGTGTCCGATCATGTCATTCTCCAGTTAGTGTGCGTGACCATGACCGATTTCGCCGGTCTTGGTGGCGGCGAGCTTGACCAGATAAGCACCGCGCAAAACCACGCGCTGTCCCGCTTCCAGCCCCTCGACGACCTCCAGCCAATCGCCATCCCGGGCGCCAATGCGCACCGGCCGCCGTTCAAAGGATTCGCCACCGCTCATCACAAACACTGTCGGCACGCCGTTCTCGTCGAGCACGGCCGATGCAGGAACGGCCACCACTTCGCTCGCGGCGCCGGCGAAAATTTGCGCCTTGACAGCCATGCCGATACGTAGCCGCTCGTCCGGCTGCGCGAACTCGAAGAGCACCGGTACGGTGCGCGTCACCGCATCCACTGCGCCGCCGGTGGCAATCAGGCGGCCGTTCTTGCCCGGGACGATCTCGAAGCCTTGTTCGACCCCTTCCACCCGGAACGTCGCGCCGCTCGGCGAGGCCAAACGGGCCGCCTCCGACTCTGGCACGCGTAATTCCAGCCACAGGACGCGCCGGTCGACGATGTGAAACAGCAAGGTGCCTTCCTGCACAAAGGCGCCCGGTGAGACACGGACATCGGCAATCGTGCCCGACACCGGTGAGCGCAGCGGCACACCGCCGGCGCCGCCGCCATATTGGCCTTGGCGCCCCTGGGCGGCGTCGAATTCGGCGCGGGCCGATTCCTCGGCAGCGCGGGCGGCCAGCAGCCGTTTCTCCGGCACAGCCTCGTCCTTGAACAGGCTCTCCATGCGGGAGCGCTCACGCACGGCCAGGTCCAGTGCCACCCGGGCTTTGCGCGCGCCGGCCTGGAGCGAAGCCATATCCGTGTCGCCACCGAGACGCGGCGTGAGGTAGGCAAGGATGTCGCCCTTTTTCACGGCCTGTCCGAGTTGGGGGAACTTGCCGGTCGTCTGCACCTGTCCTGGTGCCGGCGCGGTTAGCAGAGCCTCGCCGTCCGGTCGGGCGCGTAGCGTGCCAGTCGTAGTGATGGCAGCGCGGATGGGGCGTTTGACGACCTCGGCGGTGGCGAAATCCATCTTCCACTGTTGTTCCTTGGTGAACCCAATGCCACCCTCGTCATGTTCGCCGTTCGCCGCGTCAGCAGCCTTACGATCGGCGTAGACCGTTACCGGACCGAGCAAATGGCGCACGGTGAATTCCGGGGTGGCCACCTCGATTGCCAATTCCCGCTCGCCAGCCTGCTTCGGCAAGGCTTCTGGCCGGAAGATGCCGGGCTGGGTCGGTGTCTCTGTGGCAAACACCTCGTCCGGCTGGCCGCCGCCGGTAAGGATGACGCTCACCTTGCCGGCAGCCAGCGCCCTGAAGTCGGCAAGCCGCGTGAGGTGCGCGGCGAAAGCGGATTTTTCCCCGACCACCAGGCGCGGGAACTCGACGAAGAGCTCGGTTTTGTCGGTGAAGTGGGTGAGCTTTTCGCCGCCTGCCCCGTGGCCATGACCGGCATCGGCTGTGGGCGCGTGGCTATCATCCTTGGCCTGTTGGTGGTCAGCATCGCCGCAAGCGGTAAGGAACAGCGCAGCACAAAGAGTTGCAATCAGATATTTGTTCATTCGGTGACACTCCCAGTCAGCAGGTCGTATTCGATGCGGGCTTCACGCGCTTTCCATTCGAGATTGAGGGCCGTTATTTCGGCCTCCAACGCGCCGCGGTAGGCATCGAGCAGTTCAAGCAGGGTGGATTCGCCGCCCTGGTAGGCGGTTTCGGCGATGCGCAGCAACTCGGACGACCCGACTACCGCATGGGTGCGGTAGTCGTGAGCCGCCGTGGTCAGGCGTTCAACCTGACGATGCAGGCCGCGCAGGTCGCCCTCGGCGCGGGAGCGGGTCAGGTTATACTCGGCGCGGGCGTTGAGCGCCTCGGCCGCTGCGCGTTTCTCGCCGGCTTGCTGGCGGTCGAAAACCGGCAAGGGAATCGAAAACGTGACGAGTGTGCCGTTCTCCCGCGTGATGCCGTTGTCCGTGCGCTTCGGACCGACACCCAACGTCACATCCGGCACCCATCCGCGCGCTGCGGCTCGGCCTTCAAGGCCGGCGGCCTCGGCGCGCCGCGACAGCACTTGCAGGTCCGGTCGCTGTTCCAGCCGGAGCAGCGCTTTATCGAGTGGTGGCGGGGTAGTGGGCGGCAAGACGCCGGTGACGCTAGCGGTGGCTTTGCCTGGGAGGCCGATCAGCGCTGCCAGGCGTTCTGTTGCACGATCTAAATCGGCCTGTTCGGTGCTCAGTCGGGCTTGTGCCGTCTGTCGCTCACGGGTGAGCCGGCGCCGGTCGTAGCCGGACGCTTCCCCAGCCTTGGCAAGCTTTTCGACCAGACTCTCGACGCGGATGAAGCGCTGGGTCCAGGTTTCGGTCGCCCTGACGGATTCCTGCTTGAACAGCGTTTCATGGAAGCGGTGGCGGATTTCTGCGGTGACTTCGCTGCGTCGCAGGGTGTTGCCGGCATTCGCGGCGTCGATGCGGCGGTCGGCCGCCTCGCGACGCAGTCCCCGACGACCGGATACGTCGAAGGTCTGGGCGATTTGCCAGGTCTCTTCGGTGGAGCCAGGCGTCCCCCGGTTGCGGTCGCGGCTATAGCCGAGGGTGGGATTGGGAAGCAGCCCGGCGGCCAGAGCATCGGCCTCTGCCGCCTCGACGGTTCCACGCTCCAGATCGGACAGGTCGGTGCGCGCCAGTCCAAAGCGGACGGCCTCGGCTTCGGTGAGCGCTTGTATTGGGTTGGCTTGCGCCCACGCGGTCAGCGGCAGCGCGAGCAGAACTACGGATAATAGGTGTCGCATCGGATTCCTCGTGACGAAAAAATGGGGTCGAGGTCACCGGCAGCAAACGAGACCGACACTGCGTTAAGCAGCTTCGGCTAAGGCAGTCCTGCCGGCTCTAGAGGAGAGCCGACGGAGGCCAGTCAAATAGGGGGGGGATGTGGGACGTGAAAGAAGCCGGCGGTCTGATGGGCGGCCCGTTGGGTGATGCTTTACTCAGTTTCAGATGAGGCTCGATGACTAGCATGCTGAAGACGGGATGGTAATGGCCGTCATGGTGCCCGTCGTCGTTATGGCCGTCAGGGGTGTCGCCAGCAGCAAGACTGTCGCGATCGACCATATCAGCATCATGATGGTCATGGTCGTCATCGTGAGAGTGGAATCCCGATACCGATCCTTCGTTGCCCATATGACCATGCAGGCTTTCCGTTGCCGACCAGGCGAACTGGAGCGGGACGATTAGCATGAGGAGGATGACAAAAAAGCGACGCATCAGATCATTCTATCAGAAAGCATCTGGACGGGTCAGTGGAAAGTCTGGCCAATGCAATGACGCCTTTCGTTAGCTATGACTGCTCCTTGACAGATAACCCGTCGTTCACGGATCGTACTGGACAGAGTCCGCTTGGGGTCGATAGGGGCCAT